>JADHUM010000021.1 GCA_016784545.1 Candidatus Neomarinimicrobiota bacterium | reverse complement strand
CCTTCAAATTTGAGGCCGACATTACTGATCACTGGTTTATTAACCATGATTTTTACAGTAGAGTTTGTGGCATCAAAAGTAAACTCGCCAATACCCTCTGAATGGAATAAAGCCCAGGGTTGTCCAGCTAGTTCTGCTGTGAACTGGGCAACGGTTGCAGTGGTATTGATGCCACCACTCACGGGATTGGCAATAATCTCCAGCGCTGGATTCGTACCATCCTCAGCTACTATCCAGGTCCAGTCCGCACCATTGCCTCCGACTTCAAAATCAACAGGAGCATTTTGAGCAAAAATCGCTCCTCCCATTGACAATAGACAAGTCAGAAGTATTAAGATAATCGTTCTTGATTTCATAAATCCTCCAATTCGGTTAATTGATAAACTATAACTATCTTCAAAAATGATATTTGTTGCTTATGCATTCACGCCACTTCGATTCGATATAACCAGTGCGTCAGGTCTGTTTGAGCTGGTACTGCAATTGAATTTTATAACACTCCATAAACTTAGTCGGTGTTAGTAGTTTGCTCTAGTTAATAATTCTTTAAAAACATTCTACTTCTGATCCAATTCAATAACCTTTTCAAAATTGATATGCATAAAAAGCCAACCAGTATTCACCTGGAATACTGGTTGACCATACTTACAAGCTGATGTTATTTAATCAGCACCATCTTTTTAACACTACTCTGTTGTCCAACTGTGAGTGAGTAGATATAAGTTCCAGCAGCGAGATTACCAGCATTCAAGTTATATATATATTCACCTGACCCAGCCATTTCGTCTACCAGTTTTGCGACCTCTTGTCCATTGATATTGAACAACTTAAGGGCAACATGTCCTGATTCAACCAGACTATAACGTATGGTAGTAGAAGGATTGAATGGATTGGGGAAATTTTGTTCCAGTGCAAATTCCTGTGGAAGTAATTCAGCCACGTCATCAACACTTACGGGATTAGAATGGAAGTAAAGATTATCCCAATAAATAGTTCCATTTCCTTCGACCTTGAACTGAAATACATCAGCGAGATCCACGTTGGGATAAGTTGTCAGTGGAATATCCACACTTACCCATTGTTCGGATGCTAGTGCAAAGGTATGATAATCACTATCAACTGTAGGCGTCTGGCTGATCACAAAAAAGTTCAAAGCAGTTGAATTGTCTGTCCAGTAGTCGACATGCATGTAGTTCATTCCTGAAACATCCTGTGCAGTAAACTCAGTACCCTGATAGTTCAAACCAGCATACTTCAGTGTATTATTGCCCGCAATTGCTACTTCAGACACAACGGTTGCTTGTCCCCAGCCTGGATTCAGATTGACGCCATCAATGTTTGTATAAGTATCGCTAAAGATAGAAATAACGCCTGAAGCATTTTCGTTTGGAACAGGTGCTGCAACTTCTGGTGCACCGCCTGGTCCACCACCACCCTCGGAGAAGGTGATATTATCGAAGTAACAAATGTTCTCAGAAGTTCTTGTTTGAAAATCTGGGAATACAATGATCTGATCAATAATTCCTGTAATACCCATACCGATGCTACCAGAAAGATCAAAGGTTAGTTCTTCCCACTCATTGATCACTGTATTGGCGACTTTAACCTCAGGTTGGGCTTCACCATTGGACTCTGCGAATTTGATACCCACATCACTGATGACACTTTTGTACACCATCATTTTAACCGTACTATTTGTCGTACTAAAACTAAAGGTGCCAATGTCTCCACCGCCGTGGAGGGACTCTACGCCAGCCCAGGGGGCACCAGCTTGCAAGGCTGTAAATTTGGCAACTGTTGCTGAAGTATTAATCCCTGAGCTGAACGGATTGGCAATAATTTCTAAAGCTGGATTCGAATCATTCTCAAAAACTGTCCAGGTCCAATCTGCTCCATAACCATCAACTTCAAAATCGATGGGTGCATTCGGTCCTTCCTCGACAACTATTACCTCACCAAGAAAATAAAGATTGTCCAGATAGACATCACCATCTCCAACAAATTTCAGTTGGAAAATATCATTGAGTGCCAGACCAAGGTCTGAGAATGTGGTGAGGGGGATATCAACACTTACCCAGGCATCATTACTGACTGTGAAAGTGTAAGCTTGTTCCCCAGAGGCTACACTGATGAGGAAAACCTGAAGAGCATTCGAGTTAGCACTCCAGAAATCAACGTGAAGGTTTTCCATTCCAGTTAAATCCTGGGTACTGCCTAATTCGATTCCCTGATAATTCAAACCGCTATACAGCAGTGTATTGTTGCCCTCAATGGCAACTTCTGTAACTACTGTAGCCTGACCCCAACCAGGATAGAAGTTGGTTCCAGCGATATTCTCATAACTGTCACTAAAGACAGAGATGACATCATTTGCTGGTTCTGTAGGTACTGGAGCGTGGGCTGCTGGACCTGGAGGCAATTCTTGTCCTGAAAAGGTGATGTTATCGAAGTAACAGGTATTATCCGTCGCTCTACCAGCAAGATCAAAGTCAGGGAAGATCACAATCTGATCGTACCCATCCTGCATCTGGCTTGAGAAATCAAATGTGAGCTCTTCCCATTCATTTATGACAGTATTGGCTACTTTGATTTCGCCCATTGACCAGCCATCAGGCTTTACCAATTTGATGCCCACATCGCTGAGTACAGGCTTGTACACCATGATCTTAATGGTGCTATTGGAGACATTTATAGAGTATGTACCTATATCCGCTCCATGTTGCGATTCACAACCAGCCCAGGGTTGGCCTGTGGTGAGGGCCGTAAAAGAAGCCGCAGTGGCTGAAGTGTTGATTCCAGTTTGATCCGGGTTCGCTACCACACCAACAGGGGGGTTAGAATCATTCTCAAAAGGAGTCCAGGTCCAATCGGCACCATTGCCTTCTGTCTCAAAATCAATGGGAGCGACCTGGGCAAAGCCCACGCTGGCCATGGATATCAAGCATGCTAAAACGCTTGTTTGTATCATTTTATGTTTCATGTATTCTCCACGTTTATTTTCATTAACCTCAAATATCACTTGTAACCCAATGTTTGTTACGCCCCCATCCTGGAGATTAAAAAATCATCACCTTACATTGGATGCTCTTGATGTTTCTCGCGTTCTGCGAGATAATTGATAAAAGACTGTTTGGGGCTGCGATCTTCATAAAAGATGCCCCAATGTTTTTCCACTTCGTCAGGACCGGATTGATCACCGCCACCCTTCCAGGGTTCATCGAAAGCCTCAAAGAGGAATGTGGTGATCTTCCCGGTTTCAGCCCAATCCCAAAATTCTGTTATAAACTTTTCCTGAGCCTTTATGCCAACCTCACCTTTCATCAATGTGCCCTGTTCACCGGGACCCATTTTGGTGGGATTATAGGTGGTGGCCCACCCTGTTTCTGTGAGAGCAATATCCAGATCAGAATGCCTTGATTGGATGTCTCGGTAGATACTGTCTGTCCATGTCATGGCATGGTCCAATAGCTGACCATTCCAAAGGGCATAGGCATGTAGCGCTATGAAATCAACTTCATCAGCCACAGCCTTACTCTCTGGTTTATTCCAGAAATTATAATCGTCCGATGTGGTAACAGGCTGATTGGTAAATTGACGTACCGCCCGGATATACTGAATCAAAACATCCATATCCATGCGATGCCAGGACCAGTTGACCTGGGACTCATTTCCAACATTGATGGCAATTACTTCAGTGGGATACTGGTTGGCCAATGCAATGCCTTTGTTGACCTGTTCCAGGTTTTCTGCTCTGCGCTCTGGACGTTTTGTTTCGTTCTCAAGCCAGATACCCAGTAAAAGCCTGAAGGGCAGCTGATTCTCGTGAATCACCTTCAGAACACGTTCGGCAGCTTCATCTGCTCCATATACCCGTATAAGATTCCAGTGGGGAGACAGGATGTTGAGATCTTCAAGAATTTCAGCCTCTGTTGGCGTTTTCACACCTGGGGCTTGACCCTTGCGATAGCACCCGTAAGAAATCGCATTTCCTATCCATTCTTCACCGATATATGGCTTGAAAGGACGTTTGACAAATGGCGTTTCCTTCAGAAATGGGGTATGGTCAGCACCAACTTGAAGGGCGAGAGCAGCGACATTTGATTCAGGCTGGGAAACCTCAGACTCAGGTAGTGCTGAACGATGATGGCAGCCAATCAGAATTGCACTGAAAAGAAGAATGACTATGCCTTTGGGAAATTGAATTTTCATAATGCCAAACCTTAGCTCTTTGATTTGTCGTACTGGAAACCAAAGCCATATGGGAATCTAGGATTGTAGTCCAGGTCCCCAACATTCCAGTTCTCATTGTCATATTTTGGCCAGGAAACACTCAGTTTTCCCTGAATATCAAAATCACCAAACAGGACATCAGCTACACCCTGACCCTCTGATCCTGGTAGCCAGGCAACGACAAAGGCGGTGGATGCATCAAGTTCTTTTTCAACCACCAGGGGACGACCGCAAACCATGACAGTTACCACGGGAATGCCTCGCGCTCTAATTGTTTCAATAACTGCAATATCTTCGGGATGCATCTCGTGGAGATACAGATTCGTGGCATAGACTTCTGCCACTTCGGTATCGTCAATGGGTATTGGAGTGCTATTGGGAAAAGTGGTGTATTCTTGCAGCAATCCTGGGACCCGAACATCCCCTAGCATTTCTGCATAAGGTGTTTCTCCGATGACTACGATGGCGACATCATGGGCATCAGGATTGGCTTCGTCACCATCCAGATTTTCGCTTAAAACTGCTCCAGGAGCAAGTGCTTGAATGCCCTCCCAGATGGATTGACCACCAGGAATCTCGTCATTGCTGGTGGCGCCCTGCCAGTTAACGGTAAACCCACCACACTGGTGACCACGATTATTGGCATTTTTGCCAGCTACCAGAATCCGGGCATTTTTATCAAGGGGGAGGAATGCCTCTTCGTTTTTGAGCATAACCAGAGATTTACGCACTGCTTCTCGGGCAACTTCACGGTGTTCCCTGGAACCGAATATCTCGGTTCGTCTGGAAAGTTTGCGCTCTGCAGGTCTGGGTTTGTCAAATAAACCAAATTCGAATTTGACCCTGAGAATTCTTCTGACTGCGTCTTCCAGGCGTTTCCTGGGGACTCTACCAGCGAGAACAAGTGACTTGGCGTGTTCAATAAACTCCTGCCACTTTTCAGTGACCATAAACATATCCATTCCTGCATTCAGACCCAGCTCTACAGCCTTTCCGAAATCTTCAGCCAGACAATCAATTCCATCCCAATCTGAAACAATAAAACCTTGAAATCCTAATTCATCTTTCAGGACATCTGTGAGCAGGTAGCGGTGCTCATGACATTTGAGACCGTTCCAACTGTTCAAGGAAGCCATGACGGTGAGAACACCTGCTTCTATGGCAGCCTGATAGGGAGGAATATGTAGACGACGCAATTCAGCCTCATCGATTTGAGCATCCCCCTGGTCAATGCCATGGACCGTTGTTCCATCTCCTACAAAATGCTTTGCGCAGGCAATAACGTTTTCCTCTCCAAAATTTCCCTGGAGGCCAGCAATAAAACGGGGTGCATATTCAGATACGATTTTAGGATCTTCACTATAGCTTTCATAGGTGCGCCCCCAATGGTCGTTGCGTACAACAGCCAGGGTTGGAGCAAATGTCCACTCCACACCAGTCACTGCAATTTCCCGAGCAGTTGTTTTTGCGATTCGCTCCATGAGATCGGGATCTCTTGCAGCTCCAAGCCCTATATTATGCGGAAATACCACTGCACCAGTCACATTGGAGTTCCCATGGATGGCATCTACACCATAAACAATCGGAATAGCCAGGTGATCTTCATCTGCTTCCATGGAGGCAGCCCAATATTCATCATTCATGGCGATCCAATCCTCGGGAGCATTATCTCCAGGTACGGAACCTCCGCCACTGAGAACTGAACCGATATGGTATTTTTTTACCTGCGCTGGTGTCACGAACTGTCGCTCAGGCTGAACCAGTTGACCAACCATCTGGTCCAGATTCATTTTGGACATTAATTCCGTAATCTGTTTTTCATATCTATTCATGTACAACTCCCCGTCAAAGGATTGATCATTAAAATTATTTTAGTGTAATCTCGATACGTCGTATCTTTTTTGACCGGATCATCATGGCTGTGTCATGATCCAGCCTGCTTCCACTGATATGTTGAATATTCCCTGCATCATCATAGAGTGACCATTCCGCTGGTGAAACGCTTCCGGGACCATATGTATTCTGTCTGGTTGGGTTTATGTAGCTTATCAGAATATCACCGAGAAACATAAAACTGAAACTGTTCTCAGGGATAGCATGGGAGTGGATCTCACCATGGTGAGTCAAGTGTACAGTCTGCGCTTCGCTGGTAAACAACCAGGCCGGAAGAACTGGATTGACACTAAAGATCAACTCTTTATCATTCTTCATGGCGAAGGCGGTTGGTCCCACAGCCATCTCGATGAGGATATGGATGAATTCAGCAGTTGCACCACTCAATCGTGCCACAAAGCCTGTACCATGTAGGCCTGGGTTAGGATTGGCACTACTGACCAGAAAGGATGAGTTCTCAAGAATACTGCGTCCATAAACTTCAGGATCAAGAAAAGGGATAAAAACATTCCGGAAATCCTTAAAAAAAGCGTCGTAGAGACCGTTCCGAAGTAATTCCAGCATATACTTATATTCCATATGGAGCCAAATTGATTCGTTTTCAAACCATCCTGGTGAAAAGGTGCGTGCACGCCCGATCTCCATGGGCTGATCCGTAAGTGATTCATTAACTTTATACATTTTAAGCTTTTCATCGAAGAGACCACTTTTACGAATGTGTGTGGCGACTTGAAGGGCATGCTCTTGATCCGGTTGACAACGTAGATAATGGACTGGACCCTCAAGGAAGAGTGGAAGATGAATACATTCGAAGGCTTTTACGCGAAAACAGGAGAAGCCTTTGGCGTTTGTTTTGATGGTTTTTCGACCATCATCCGCAACCAGTTCAATAAGTTCAAAGTCTTTGGGTCGGTGGGTAAAATAGGTATAGGGAATAGTGCCATCACTGTTCCAGGCTCTGGCAACCCCCTCGTCAATCCTTGCCACACATGCAGTGAGGAAATCAGCAATCCAGCTCAGTTTAACTGGAGTTGCATTTCCACTGATCCCGTACAAGGTTTTTTCTCGATAATCTTCTTTGGCAGATGTTGCTGCATTCCAATACTCAAATGGCCTGGTAGCGCTTGGGAGCAGCTCAGAAATCTTCTGCATGAAGGTGTTCAACTCTGCAAATACTTCCACCTCCGTATCGAGCAATTTTGATTCCTTAAGGAAATCCAAAAGAAATGTCGCATGTCGCTTGATTTCCAGCGTTTCGCTGAGACTGGAACCCATGAGACCAGGGATGCCATTTAGCGCATCATACCAGTTCGGTTTGTCGGTTTCCATCTCAACACCTATTCCAGATGCATCGAGAGAAGCAATTTTATTTGTGATGATGCAGATCAACTTGATAAACAGGGAAGTTTCAACAACTTTTCCCAAACCGAAGTTGGTACGTACCAGATGTTGGTCATGCTCTCGAGAGGCGATGACAGCAGCTTTCTCTTCATCAAAGGAGACCGAATTCAACTGCATCTTTTTGTCCTCCCAGATGACATATTTATCATCCCGGGGAAGCACTTTGTAGGCTGTGTCATGAAAGGTGAATTTCTGGTAATCCATAAGGATGTATTTGAGATTTTCCGGATATATACTCAGGTAGTTTTCCAGCAGATCCATGTTGTATGTCCAATGATCAGACCAGTAACCTTCAGCAAAATCTGTATCATGAATTTTTTTACAACATGGCAGCAAATCTCCCAACAGACTATCGGCATTGTCTGGGAATTCTACGCCCAGAGACCCTAAAAAGGATAATAGTTCACCAGGAGTGACCTCATCTTCAAGATATACAAACACCTGCTCAGCTACTGATGGCTCGAGGTGTTGTCCCAGGACGTCTCTGCCCCTTGATACATCCTCAAGGCTATATTTAACTTCCTTAATCACAAGCGGGTTAAAGCCGTCCAACTGAATCAAATTCACAAAATGTTCAAGATTTCCAGATTGGACATCAGGATTAAAAAACAAATCGGAGCGGCGGTTTTGATTGATGTCCCTGAAGTTGCCATTCCCTTGAGAATAAAAGGAGGGAGTAATGCGATAATCATTGTAATCACGTTCGAGATCGCCATGTTTTCTAGAATAAAGATGGAGAACCGACTTTGAGTTTTTTCCTTCAAAAGTGTAGGGAAAACCTCCACGCAGCACATTATCCAGAAAATTTTGACGGACATACATGTCAAATACTGGTTCCCGACTCACAACGAGATTTTTCTGAGTCAACTCATCACTGATTCTGATGCTGTCCTGAGCCTTGTTGCTGAAATAATCCTTACTCATAATAGACGGGAGGAGCGCATTCAAGGCGTCTTGAGATTCAGCATGACCGATCACAGAACTCACTGTATAGGTTTCTCCGGCACCTAAGGTTTTGGAAAACATACCCATGGCAGAGGGATAGCGATTCTCGAAGGCCTGATGATCCAGAAGCTGGTCAAAAGGGGTGCTCAGGAAAGAATCTGGGTAGGAATAGTCGTTATGGGCTCCAAAGATTCTTTCGGGATCAACGATGGGAGTGAGTATTTGCATACCCTTCGCGCTGTTCTCAAATCCAACATAAAAATTTCCACGTTCAAGCACTTCCACATCGGGTGTGTCAGTTGGTTTGACCTTGGCTTTAAACAGAGGTGCTTTGTTATCGTAATTCTTTACCTCAACAAAAGCTTCCATCAAGCGTCGAATATTCTTGAGACCAAAATTGCCAATACCAAAGGGAATAATAAGCGGCAGACCATCAAGCCCTTCGAAAGCTACATCTGATTTGTTCAGGTTTGTGATATGCAAATTTCGGATGATCCCAGCAAAGCTTTCCTCCGGGATAGAATGATACTCAACGGTGAAACGCAGCCCCAGGGTCTTATTCTCTTCCTCCAATACCAGGTTGGAGGGGGATATCTTCATGCACTGGGTGCGGTCAATATTTTTATCCTGAATATGGTCCTGAAATGGTTCATAGAAGGTGACGCCAGAACTCTCAGGAAATTTTAGAAAGGTTCTAAAACCCTGTGTAGGTGCCAATTGATAGGCCCAGTTTGCAGGGAGGAATTCCATGATGGGATTCTCCTTGTCCTGGATGCCCATGCTGCAGATACCCTGTCCACGATTTACATAGAATATCCACATGGGGATGCCCATTTTTCCGGCTATTCCCGGGAAGAAACTGGAGAATGGCTTGGCAGCGTTGTAATTGCTGATGACGAAGTCACCATTCTTGTTTAACTGGTAGGTGGGTTTAGGAGATGAATTCAATTTATCACCTTTCATCAAAAATTTGTATTGGCCAAAACTTCTGGAGTGGCCAATAATAGTCTAAAGTTGGACCCTGACAGTTTGCACTGAGTTCTCAGCAATGCTCAGGTCTGCAAACTCGCCTGCAATCTGCAATTTGTATTGAATGGGTGCGGCTGTTGTGTTCAGCACCTGTACGCTCATCAAACCAGCTTTGTTGACGGTGGCACAAAAGTGGAGATCATCAGCACCTAAACCGTCTGTAGATGCTTGAGTCTGCAAGGCTTTATCACCAGGTCTGATGGTTCTACTGAATTGCGCCAGCACGGAAAAGATCGGTGTGTAATAGACATCCAAAGATTGAGTATCGATCATGATCGGAGCCCCGCAGAAGTTACCAACATGGTTGGGTCCTCCTTGCTGATCCAGGACGATATTCCAGTCAACCCAGCCAGTGGCCCAGTGGTCAAGACTTACAATAATATTGCGGGCATAGCGATGAACCGGTGTATACAGCGGATGATCTTTTCCCGCTTCACCTGCCCAAGGCACAGCATAGGCCCAGTCCGAAGCAGAGGGTGTCCACCAGAACTCATCATTCTTAAACCAGTCTTTCTCGGTACGTCCTTCAGGATCTGTGCAATCAGCGGGTGCAGGTTTACCTAGATCATCAATGCAGCCTTCTGTATGGACGATGGTGTAATCAGGAAACTTGGCATGGACTCGATCAAAGACTTCTTCATAAACTTTGATGGTGCTTTCATACCAGTGTACTGCCATGCCATAGATATATTTTTCTTTCACATCAGCGGGGTAGAGGACGTCTGACCATTCCTCAATGCCATCACGATTCTGATCAAAGATCAATAGCCGGGCATTCCCGAATCCAGCCTTACGTAGACCTGGTCCAAGATATTTCTGAACAAATTCACTCTGAGTTTCAGGGCTAAAGTTCATGCTTTCCCACTGACCATTATTGCCGTGGGGTTCATTCACAGGAGTAAGACCCCAGATGTTGACTCCTGCAGCCTTATAGGCCTCAAAATAACGAACCAGATAATCTGCGTAGGTGCTGACGTACTCGGGTTTTAATGAACCGCCGGTGCCCTGCCAATTATTCTCAGCAGTCATGGGCTGAAAATACATCTCAATGTCTTTCATCCAGGCCGGAGCTGTCCAGGCAGAGGCGATAATGCGAAGTTCAGAATCCTTTTGAGATTGTTTGATCTTTAGTGCTTCCTGAATCATGGGTAGGAGATCGTACTTGCTGTCCTTGATTCCTGGATAGTCTGCTGGAGCAAATCCCTCCAGATCCTCTTGAATGCTAAAGGATTTAAGCTCAGTATCTCCAGCTTGCTCAGCGTATGAATACTTGCCTTCCACAGAAAAATCACAGGCTCCGATATGGGTTCGAGTCAGAGAAAAATTGGCTCCTTCTTCACCATAGATATTTTGCATAACCTTCATACGATCCTGTGGTTCTAAATGCGCCAGAACAAAGGCTGAAGATTCAGTGAATGAGGTTCCAATACCATCAATGGTTTGCTTTACACTATCGGGGAAAACCTGAATAACAATACCTTCTGCTTGCCCCGCTTTGAATTGGACGTTTTCCTGCACTGCAAGTTTACTCCCGCTGGCAGAGGTATTCAGGATCTCAGAAGTAGATGCAAGTGACTTGGCCTGGGATTGTGGTGTGAGCTCGGGTTTGGGACCACAAGCCACAATCAGGAGGGTCATGAATAGGAGGGTAAAGCCCCCTAGTTTAATATTTCTGTTCATAATAATTAAATCACCCCTCTATTAATTTTCTGTAGAATCTGCCGCAGCAACTTTACCGCGTCTGGCTTCGAGTTGGGTTCGGATATCGTATGCTTTTACTTCTGTGAGCCCGTAAGTAGAAATAATCCACAATGCAATCAACGAGGTGACCAGAGGAATACCCACATCGAATACTCGGATCAGGAAGAGCGTGTTTTCTCCCTGAGCTGCTCCCAGAGCCACATCAAAACCGGAGACTTTAAGTAAAATTCCTGTCATCAGCCCTGCCAGAGCCATACCCACTTTGACCATCCACCAGTAAATGGCTCCAAAAACGCCTTCCCGACGTTGATGGGTCTCGAGCTCGTCATAGTCACACACATCAGAAATCATTGATCCCATTAATGTGAATAATGAACCTGTACCAAAGGCCACGAAAGGTGCTGCGTAAAGGAGCCAGTATGGATAGTCAGGATTGTATCCCACCCATTTGATGGCATAGCCCAGGATGGATAGTGAGATCGTAATGAGAAAGGTTTTACGCTTCCCAATCTTGGTTGCGATCCACCCGGTCAATGGAATGACACCCAGGGTAGCAATGGAGGTAAGCATCCCAAACCACCCCATGAGTTTTCCAGCATCCCCATCATTTCCACCGAAGAGATAGTAGATCATGACATATATGGAGAAAGACATACCGAGTTGAAAACCATTGAAAACCAGAAAAGTTGCGCCGCACAATTTCACAAAGGGCTTGCACTTGAAAGTGGTCACAATTCCCTTGAAGAATTCGCTCATGTTTTCAGCGATGCTCTTGCTTGCATTTTTTACAGGTTCCAGAGTTTGCCTCTCTTTTAAGAAGATGGCGGGAATTATTCCAAAGACTGCGACGATGATACCAACAGCGATCGCCAGCGTACGGGCACCATGTACGGTGTCTCTGAAGAGTGTGCTGGACATGATGGCGTAGAACCAGGGGACACCCAGCCAGGCCAGCTGACCCACTGTGTTGGCAAAGGCATGGAGACGTGTCCGTTCATGATAATCAGGTGTCATTTCATAACCGAAAGCCACAAAAGGTGTGGCGAAAACCGTATAGGCCAGGAAGAAGAGAATGGACATGGCCATGAAGTACCAGAAGTAGGTGACAAAGAATTTTTCGCTCTTTCTCAACTTGAGTGAATGAACGGTGGCAGTTCCAGTCCCAACCAATCCAGCGAGATGAATAGAAATATTATCCAGAGCTTGGATATCAAGGGTTTCATTACCAGCCTGATCTCCCATGGAGGTACTCCTGACTAGATCAGCTAATTTGAACTTGTAGAGATTACCCTTTTTGCCTTCAGACATCTCCCCGGTAAGCTCAATAAAGTAGGACTCGCCTGCCATACCATTTGCAGAAGCGGCTTCATTGAAGACGACCTGAAATGACTCGAACTCAGGGATATCAACATTGATTTCAACCTGAGGGAAACCGTCAAGATTTGTGGCCAGACTTGAACCGGCTTCAGCAGCAAGTGACTTTGGTCCGTAAAAAGCAAAGTTGGCCTGGGCCATGGTTTCATCTGAGTAATCGAGGATCACACCACCGGCATCATTAAAGACGGCATCTGATTCGCTATGAGCAATGGTTTGGTGTTGTTTGATGGGAGTCTTGTCAAGAATGTCGATGTAGCCAGAGGGTAACTGCCACATGAGGGCAAAAATGATTCCGGCTAAAATGGCACCGGCGAAGATGAAGGGACGACGTCTGCCCCAACGAGTTCGAGTATTGTCTGAGATGTAACCCAGCAAGGGATCAGAGACCGCGTCAAAAATGCGAGGAATGGCACCAATGAGACCTACCCACAAGACATCCATACCGAGACCCAGGTTGAGGATAACTACCATGGCAGGCAGTGCAGCAGCCTGGAGATTGTTTACCAGCATACCCACTGCATATGCCGATTTCTGTTTTAACGAAATTCGATCTTCTGGTGCAGTTTTGTAGTGTGTTTTTGCACTCATGTGCGAGACTCCTTCATTGCTCATTTCTTAAAGAGAATATATTTGATATATCTGAAAGGATCATTTCAACATCCCTAATAATTTTCAACAAACTAAAGGTTCGATTCTGGTATGGGCTCAAGATCATTTCTATAAAAACCTGGTTCCGCAAATACACCTTCCAGAGCCAATGTCGCTGCTCCAATACTTTCTGCTTTATGTCCAAGTTCGCTGGTTCGAATGTCCGTAATAGGAACAGATCCTACAATTGAACACGCCTTAATTTTTTCCTGAACGGGATCCAATAAACGGCTTTGCAGTTCCTTCATTGCTCCACCGAGAATAACACGTCCTGGATTCATCATATTGATCCAGCCCGTGATAGCAGTACTCAAGTATTCAGAAGTTTCCTGATAAAGTTGAAGGGCTAACTCATCCTTATTATGGGCAGCCAGTTCAATTTCCTCAAGATTTAATGTCCCTTTTGCCAAGGGGCTTTCAGGATATTTGTCCGCGAGTTCAGCGACACGGGCAAACATGGCTTTTCCACCCACGTGGGTTGTGAGACAACCCTTAAGACCACACTCACACACCACATCGCTTGCTCCAATTGGCATGTGTCCCATTTCTCCTGCGATTCCAGTAGAACCTCGGTAGATTTCTCCATTGAGCACGAATCCAGCACCTATTCCATAACCTATCTTGACATAGGTCAGGTCTTCAAATCCACGACCGGCACCCCAGCGATATTCTGCAAGGGCACCAAGGTTGGCATCATTGTCTACATAGACTGGGACACCATAATGACTGTGAAGGATATCCAACTCATTTTTCCCGCGCCAGGCAGGTATCACGACTTCAGAAATCCATTCGGGGTGATCTGGATCCACAGGACTGGGGAGTGCGATACCAATGCTCAGGAGACGCTTGTTCCCATCCACAACTTGATTGAGACAGGTATCACAAAGCTGGAAGACCAGACTACGGGTACCCTCAGGGTCAGACCGCACAGAATAGCTGCGTTTTTCGAATGCCAGAACTTGACCACCCAGGTTCATCAGCGCAGCGGATACATGAGTAGCTCCGATGTCAATCCCCAGGATCACCTTATGGTCATTTTGAAATTCAAGTACGATGGGTTTTCGACCACCGCTGGAGACACCGGAGCCAACCTCTTTGACATAGCCTGTGAGAAGGAGGTCTCTGATTACTTCAGTGACTGTAGATCTTGAAAGGCCAATTTGTCTGGCAATCTCTGCCCGGGAGATTTGGTGTTCGTGCCGAATCAAATGGAGCACTGAATCTGCCAGAGGTCTGGCTTCCCAACGGTCGACCTTGCGGTAGCCAAAGAAGTCAGGCTGTATATATCCTACACCAGATGTAGGATCTTGATTTTTTACCCCTGTCGTCATGGCGTAATCATTTCATCGGCTTTTTCGCTTTCTGATGACAACGTGTCCATCAGGCTGCTGGTAATGCTTGCGAAATGCGATTGAATATCTTCCAGACTTAATTCAGGGGAGAGGGGATTCAGCTGATGCACTTGTTGCAGAACATAATAAGCTTTACGAGGCAAAAGCTTGTACATGCCCTCAGTTTCAGCGGCTTCTTTGCCGCAGACGCCAAACCATTCTTCGTTCATGTTATTATTACCATGAACAAAATCTTCGAAGTAACCACCATTGGCCCACGAGGCATGGATATCATGAATGTCCAGATTATCATCAGGTCCTGACTTCCACCATCCATCACTGAATTGGAATGTGCATCCGCCAATGGCATTTCCAATGGTACCGTGACCTCTGGAGTTACTATAAATCTCACCCCAATTTTCCAGAAGATACCTGGCTTGTGAGGTCTGGTCCTCACGCATTTCCGTGGCATGATAAGCGTCAGCACCAAATTCAGTAAACAACAGAGGTACGCCTAGTTTATCATTTACGACCTGGAAGAGGTCACCAAATGAAGCGCCTCGATAACTGTTTGTTCCAAAAATGTCTAAATTTTTAATTTCCTGGGCGATAAGATCTATAAATTGATCATCTCCATTGGCTATGGCTACCGGTCGGCGATTGTCGCGTATATGAATAATTCTGATGGCTTCATTAAAAAGTGAATACAGGTCGCGAGCCTGCTGCAGGTGATTAGCCTGGGCTTCAGGCATATCCTGTGTTTCAGAAGATTCCCAGATTAAACCATAGTTATTCTCATTGCCCAATAGCCACATGAGTACACCGGGCACATAGCGAAATTGTTCTATCATTGATATGACATCTGCCAGAACTTGATCTCGTGTTGCTGGATCGCCATAATTCACATTGGCAATCCATTTACCATCGATCTCCATTCCATAGCGCGCAAAAGGATGATTCAAGATGGTGAAAATATCGTAGGTCTCGTAGATATACTTGACCCAGCGAGGTGGAACGCCTACATATTGGCGAATAGTGTTAACACCCATGGCTTTCATGGCGGACATCTCATCGTCAAGGACTTTGAGAATAAATTCCTCGGGTTGGTCCCACAGGATATAGCTGTAATTGGTTCCAATGGGGTAATAGTCCCAGTTCATCCCGTTGATGAAATAATCAGTGCCATCTACAGTTAGCTTATGACCCGTGCTATCTGAAATGACTTTGACAGAAGCGACATGACCGCTTGTACAATCGGAGACGGAGAATGCAATCATAACAATGAGACTGATGGCAAGTCCCCTGGCTAAGGGACGAATCAGTTTGTTATTCTCTGAATGCATGGAAAACTCCTTATATCAACAAATCATTCAATGCAAAATATACTTTGTTCGATTACCGTACAAAGTATTTGTCGTAAGGGAGGTAAGTCAAGAGAAAAGGTAAATGTTACCTATAAATCTTTAATGTTACGATCTAGTGGTTCCGGAAATCACATTTCTGGGGCGATGGGGGTTGCAGGATGTTGGGAAGGCAGAAAACTTGATGTCTCAATGACACTCATATTTTTCCATTTTCCACCATAGAATCTACCAAGAAATGTAAGTCCCATGGCCACGATGAAAAGGGCACAGAAGGTCCAGGGCAGATAGAGGTCAGAGTCAAAATACTCTACAGCGATAAAGGTGGGGATAATAAGCACGAAGATGGAAAGAACAGTGGTCACTCGCATGACAAAGTGGGTATCACCGGCGCCTTTAATAGCTGATGAGTACAATATGCTCAAGGTATCAAATACTGCATAAACCGCTACAAAGCGCAGCAAGATGATGGCAACATTGAAAGTCTCCAGAGAGGCGGCAAAGGGAGCAATAAAGACCTGTGGAATGACGACGTAAAAGAAGGTGCATACAAGCATATATACCATACCCAGTTGAACAGCTGAGTTCGCTGCATATTTGGCTGTCTCTGGATTACCGGCTCCAATATTCTGACCAACCATCATTGATACAGCGATTCCCAGTCCAAACATTGGCATAAAGGCCAGACTATTAATATTGATGGCAATATTTGTGGCAGCCAGCTCCATCTGACCTATGCGTCCCAGAATGAGGATGAAGGCGGTAAAACCCATGATTTCCAGAAAGAAATGACCTCCACTGGGTAAACCGTACTTGAGAAAGCGCTTCACAAATGAAACATCCCATGACCGCGATTCCCAGACCTTGAATCTGAGCTGGTTTTGAGGTCTGAAAATTAACACGAGGTACATTGCTATTGAGCAAAAACCGGCAATAATGGTGGCGATGGCAGCCCCGGCTATCCCCATTTCAGGAAAAATCCCAACACCGAAAATTAACAGGTAGTCTAAAACCAAATTGATTGCGGTTGTCAATACGTTGACCCACATGACGGGCCAGTTGCGACCCTGACCAGTAAAAAACCCTGCAAATGCCGAGGATAAGATCGGACCCAAACCCCCAAAACAGAGAATCCGGAAATAAGTACTCTCCATGAGCTGCAATTTCTCACTATGCCCCACCAGCCTGAACAATGAGTCTGAAAAAGGTGATATGAGGAGCAGAATAATTGCTCCAAAAAGAGAAAGATAGAAACTATGCCACAGGACGATGCCAACCTTATGATCCTCCTTGGCACCCACATATTGAGATACAAAAGTTCCTGCATAGCTCACCGTACCGATAAAAAGGCAGATAAAGGTAAAGTTGAGGATCCCTGCCGGCATGGCTGCAGCCAGGGCTTCCTCAGAGTGCCAGCTGAGAAACATGCGATCAACAAATTGTTGTATGGACCAGGATCCAGTGCTCAATATGAGCGGGAAGGCTACTACCAGGATATGGCGATAGCCAAACTCTGAACTCCACCTGGTCTTTATGTTACTAAGCATTTAACTAAACTTCCTTTACCACCCCTGGGAGCACACATACCTTTCACTCTGAAACCAATATCTGATTCACCGCATACTAATAAACATTTGACTTTATGTTGCATGAAAATGGTTAGTAATTCGTTTCCATTTCTTAGATACAAAAAGCTTGATGGAATGTTATCTTGGCGCAGATGATGAATATGAATATCAGGAAAACTAGTGAATAAATTAATAACACTCTTGCTCACGCTACTGACACTTGGATGGTCGCAGGAACATTGGGAAACTGCAGTCTATGACAATGATATATGGAGCTATTATCCTGCAGTAGCTGAACCGCCTGCGGACTGGATGAACCCCGATTTTGATGATACTGCCTGGTTACAGGGTACAGGAGGAATTGGCTTTGGCGATAATGATGATGGAACCATCATCTCTGGAGTATCAGCTGTCTATATCCGCACAACCTTTAGCATCCCTTCCCTGGACCAGATCACAGCAGGATTGCTTCACTATGATTATGATGACGGTTTTATTGCCTATTTGAATGGGCAGGAGCTTTTCCGAAGCCCGAATATGGGAACCCCAGGATCATTTGTCGCCTTTGATGAGGGTATGAATTTGGGCCATGAGGCTAATATGTATCGTGATCAACTGCCTGGCATGAAGCAAATCGGTGGTGATTTACTTCCCACATTAATTCATGCTGGTGAGAATGTCCTTGCCGTTCAGGTCCAGAATATTTCGGCAAGCTCCTCAGATCTAACTGGGCGATTCTGGTTATCATTTAACATTATGGATGCATCTACCATGTTTGGCGAGGTCCCAGAATGGTTTTTCTCACCCCAGCCTTTCACATCATTACTTCCACTTGTGCTTATAGATACGGAGGGGCAGACAATTCCCGACGAACCTAAAATTCATTCCATGATGCGCGTCATTGACAATGGACCTGGAATGGAAAATAACATCACCGATCCCTCGACAGGGTACAATGGTCATATTGGTATTGAAATTCGCGGTGCCTCATCACAAATGTACCCCAAAAAGCAATATGCCGTAGAAACCAGGGATGAAGCAGGCGAAAACCTGAATGTGGAACTAATGGGTTTCCCCTCGGAGAATGACTGGATTCTTCATGCACCTTACTCTGACAAAACCCTTATTCGCAATGACCTCGTGTATACGCTGGCACGACAAACTGGAAATTATGCCAGTCGAACCAAGGCTTTTGAACTCTTCATCAATGATGAATATCAGGGCGTCTATATCCTGATGGAGAAAATTAAAAGGGACAATAACCGTATAGACATTGCCAAGCTCAACCCAGATGAGATTGAAGGTGATGATCTGACGGGAGGCTACATCATTAAAGTTGATAAATGGGCAGGAGAAAATACTGATAGATGGTTCTCTGAACCTTCATTGCCTGAATATGGGGGAGTCTACTATCAATATCATTATCCAGCAGCTGATGATATTGCTCCAGAGCAAGAGAGCTACATCCAGAATTATATTGATGAATTTGAGCAGATGTTTGAGGATGGCACTTATCTGGATCCCCAGGATGGTTACTATAATAAAATTGACTGGGAGCAGTTTATTGATTACGCCATTATGCAGGAGTTTGCTAAAAATGTCGATGGCTATCGACTGAGCTCATTTATTTACAAAGACAAAGACAGCAATGATCCAAGATTCCATACTGGTCCTGTTTGGGATTTCAACCTGGCCTTCGGAAATGCCAACTATTACGATGGATCCAATACGGTGGGCTGGTATATGGAGACCAATTTTGGAGATGACCCCTGGAGAATTCCCTTCTGGTGGTACCTCATCTGGGATGATGACACCTTCAGGTTCGCTTTTAATGCAAGATGGCAGGAGTTAAGGGGTGATGTTTTATCCAATGACCATGTGATGGATACGGTGGATTCTCTGGTAGGTCATCTTGGTCCAGCAATAGATAGAAATTTTGACCTTTGGCCGGTGATCGGCGAATGGGTCTGGCCAAATGATTACATTGGGGAAAGCTATGCTCATGAGTTGAATTATCTCCGAGACTGGATCATGAGCCGATTGATATGGATGGATTCTCAAACCCAGGAATTGGGGATAGAAGCGCCGGATAATCACAGAGTGCTCTCTGCCTATCCCAATCCCTTTAATCCCAAACAAACCATTCAAATGCATATTTCTCAATCTGGTTTCACAAGGATGGAGATATTGGATATTCGAGGGCGTGTAGTCCGTGAAATTTCAGGCGTGGCCGATGAAAGTGGGCTATTGAGTCTGCAATGGGATGGGAAATCAAATGCCTCGACTGATCTACCAAGCGGGGTCTATTTTCTTGTCCATCAGGATACATATGTATCAAACGTATATAAGGTCACCCTTCTTCGATAGATATATAACACGCTTGAAAATCAATTCTTTTTTTAATTCACGAATTTATCCGTTGAAATTGCACTACTATTGTTGCCAGGGGTGGGACCTTGTTTTCTTGCAAGGCTGACGTTTTCCCCTTACCTTTCAAATATTCACTGAGCGTATCAGATCAAGGTTAAAAATTTAAACTGACAGGTAATAGATGACTTTTTCCATGATATTTGTACTCGTAGTCCTTGGGGGAGCAGTGTTGCTGTTTGTTACTGAATGGCTTCGAGTGGATCTGGTAGCCCTATCGGTACTACTCATTTGCTCCATTTTTGGATTGATCACACATTCCCAGGCCATTGCAGGATTTAGCAATACTGCCATCATCACCATTGCCTCTGTTCTGGTGTTAAGCGCTGGTCTGGTCAGAACCGGTGTAGCTCAAATCCTGGGGGGTCAAATACTCAAACTCTCTGGAAACAGTGAAATCAAATTATTGGTTATCATGATGGTGACGGTTGGCGCGCTATCGGGAGTAATGAATAACATTGGCGTGGCCGCTCTCATGCTGCCTGTGGTCATGGAGATTGCCCATCGGACTGGTCGCTCCCCTTCAAAATTGTTGATTCCCCTGGCTTTTGCATCTCTGTTTGGTGGATTGACCACACTTATTGCTACGGCTCCCAATATTCTTATCAGCAATGCATTGGAAATGGAGGGGCTAGAAGCATTTGAATTGTTTGATTTTACACCCATCGGTGTGATCGCCATGCTCATTGGCATCACCTATCTCGTTGTATTTGGAAGACACCTCCTCCCAAACAGAGACCTGGGTCGATCAACGTCCATCGCTGATACTTTAAATGGTCAATATGAGCTCACTGAACGCCTCTTGACCATGAGCATTCCCCAAAATTCTGCGTTGAAGGACAAAAATCTCTCTGAGAGTCGACTGGGATCAGCACTGGGTTTCAATGTCCTGGCCATTCTCAGGGGAGAGAAAACCCTCTTGGCTCCCGGGCCAGATACTCAGTTACGTGCCGAAGATAAATTGTTGGTAGGCGGCAGAAGGGATCAGGTTGGTATACTCCGAGACTGGAAAACGCTGACTCTGAAACGTGGTTGGCTGATTGGTGAAC
Source organism: Candidatus Neomarinimicrobiota bacterium (assembly GCA_016784545.1). Taxonomy (NCBI): domain Bacteria; kingdom Pseudomonadati; phylum Fidelibacterota; species Fidelibacterota bacterium. The sequence continues at coordinate 33,542 of JADHUM010000021.1, read as the reverse complement.
ATGAGCTGGATGAAGCCATCCGATTTGCCGAATTTAAGATTGCTCCCGATTCTCAATTTATTGGAAAAACCTTTAAGGAAGCAGGGACCCGTAATTCCTTTGAAATAAACATTATCGCAGTGATCCAGAAAGACAAGGTACGGGTTTCGCGTTTGAGAAATTATCGATTTAACGCCGATGATCTGCTCATATCAATTGGTCAGACAGACAAACTAGATGCCATGGCAGATAGCAATCAGGTAAGTGGGTTCAGCTACGTATCACCACGCAAGGTTGCCCTGCAATATAAATTGCATCGGCATCTCATCGGGATTCACATCCCTGAAGGATCATCGCTGGCAACTCGAAGTATAGCCCGCAGTCATTTAAAAAGCACCCTGGGAATCAACGTTTTGGGAATTCGAAGAGGGGATGAGGTCATCTTTATGCCTCCTCCTGATTCTGAGCTTGAAGCAAATGATATACTCATCGTCATAGGCGAGCCCGAAATATTAGAAATTCTTCACAGCTTGCAGAATCTGGAGATGGAGGAACAATCCAAGAATGATCTGGAGCGTCTGGAATCTGACGAAGTCGGCGTGGCTGAGATCACCCTTTCTCCTCGCAATTCAGCAGCAGGCAAATCCATTGGTGAATTGTACTTCCGTGAAAAATTTGGGCTTACTGTGTTGGCGATCTGGCGTAGAGACAGGGCCTACCGGACGAACCTCCGTGATTTTGTACTTGAACCCGGGGATGCACTCATGGTTTACGGATTGCGGCAAAACCTGGGCATGCTGCAGCAGGAGGCTGATTACCTCATCATCAGTGGTCTGGATCAGCCGATATATAAAAAAGACAAAGTCATGATTGCGGCAGGAATTGAAATTGGTGTCCTTGTTGCCGTAGCCATAGGATGGCTACCTATTTTTATCGCAGCCCTGGCTGGAGCTGTCCTCATGGTATTAACAAAATGTCTAACCATGGATGAAGCCTATAAAGCCATTGAATGGCGGGCAATCATGCTCATAGCAGGGATGTTGAGTCTGGGAGTTGCAATGCATGAAACAGGAGTGACCACTCTGCTTGCAGATAACCTGCTGGGTTCACTGGCTTTTCTAGGACCTCAGGGGATTATTGCTGGATTATACATCATTACTTGTCTGTTTGCACAGGTCATGCCCACAGCGGCCGTGGCTGTCCTCATGGCTCCCATGGCTATTGCTACGGCTACAAATCTGGGGCTTTCACCCTATGCCCTGGCCATGGTTGTAGCTCTCGGTAGTTCAGCCAGTTTCTTAAGTCCTGTTGGCCATCCAGTTAATCTCCTGGTCATGGGTATTGGTGGGTATCGATTCACCGATTACACCCGTGTTGGTTTGCCCCTGGTTATTCTTTTTGGATTAGTCGCAGTATTTATATTGCCATTATTCTGGCCACTTTATATTTGATAACAAAACATTGTATCTGCTCAGACCCGCCTATATAACAGAATCCGGCAGACCTGAGGCAATTGATATTCTAAGTCATTCTTACCGAGGATTAAAATGAAAACAACCACGTGCTTCCTGTCAATCTGCCTCATGCTGGTACTAGGATCAAATCTTCAAGCTTATTATACAACGGATGGGCAGAATATCATCGATATCAAGACTGGGGAGATCGTTCAACTTCGCGGTATTGGTCTGGGGGGGTGGTTGCTCCCTGAGGGATACATGTGGGGCATTAGAAAACTCGACCGACCCAGACATTTCGAAGCAGCAATTGAAGACCTCATTGGTTCAAAAAATGCCCGGAAGTTCTGGGACGTATATTATACGAATTTTGTGACTCGCGAAGATGTGGAGACCATGAAATCATTTGGAGTGAACACCCTTCGAGTACCTTTGCTGGCTTCCATGCTTCAACCCCGAGATAAACAACCATCTCAAGCACCCTATGTTTACGATGAGAGTAAGTTTCAATATCTTGATGCTTTCGTGGAATGGTGTGAAACAGCAGGCATGGGTGTTATCTGGGACCTTCACGGAGCTCCTGGTGGCCAGAATGCCGAGAATATCTCAGATAGTGATGGTACAGCCCGCCTCTGGACAGAAAAGTCCATCTATTGGCCTCAGACTATTGATCTCTGGGACATCATCACCAGACGATACGCAGAAAAGTCCTGCATTGTTGGTTACGATCTCTTGAATGAACCACTTCTGGCAAGATATGATGGGGTGGATCCTGGATTACTAAGGGAATTGTATGTTCTTATCACACGAGTCATTCGTGAAACAGATAGCAAGGGCATCATTTTTATTGAAGGTGATGACTGGGCTCAGGATTTTTCTGTCCTTGAACCCATGGATTGGGATCCACATCTCGTCATGGCCTTCCACTCCTACCCACCTACAAACACCCAGAGAGGTCTCCAACGCTGGGATGATTTGCGTAAAAAATATGATATGCCCCTCTGGCATGGTGAGACCGGTGAGCAGGATCCTCCCTGGGAATTATATAGACGTTCCACTCAATTTCTTGCAGAAGCCAATGTGGGCTGGAACTGGTGGACCCATAAAAAATTTGAGCTGAATAGACAACCTTGGAGCATTGGAAAGACGCCAGGGTTTGAAAAGATTCTTGCCTATTGGAATGGGGCAGGTCCCCGGCCTGGCAAATGGCAGGCGAAGCGCTGGTTATTTAAACAGGCTCTCCTCACCAATTCCATCAATTGTGACTTTTTCCCGGGAATGGTTGAGTCGTTGCATCCTCTTGATCCCACAGCATACACTCGGACTATGGAAATAAAGAAACCAAAGATTATTCAAGCACCTGCAAATATGGAAATAATGGAGGGTTATCCAGGGGGTTTACGGGTCAAAGCAACTGGTTATCCACTGGAGTATCAATGGTATCGCAATAATCAGGTCATTTCCCATGTTACAGGATATGAGCTGTTGCTCCATGAGCTTCCCATGGCCCAGCAATCTGGCAAATTCCATGTTAAGGTGTGGAATCAAAAGGGGAGTACTCAAACGTCTCCGTGTGAAATTTCGTGGCAAAAATTTGAAGGGGTTCAAGTAAAGCGAACAGAGATCCCCCCAGAAATAGATGGATTGTTAGATGAAACCTGGACTGGAGTACAGCGACTCACTTTGGAAAATATCATCACAGGGTCCATCCAGGGTGGGGAGGATCTCAGCTCCTGGTTTAGCATTCTCTGGGACTGGCAAAACTTGTATTTCTATATAGATGTTCGTGACGATAGTCTTAGCACAAACTCTTCAGTAGACCATTTAAACGATGGCATCGAGATTTATCTGGACGCGGATAATAGCAAAGCAAAATTCTTTGGAGAAGATGAATTCCAACTGCGATTTGTTTTGGATGGTGAAAATTTGTATGCAGATATTGGTGCTTATTTTGAGGGGGCGACCTTTGAGCAGGTCCGCCATGAAGATGGATATATGCTAGAGCTTGCCATTCCCTGGGATAGTCTCAATGGGATGGCAATTGCAGACCACTTTTTAGGTCTTGATGTTCATATAAATGATAATGATAGTAATACCAGAAACGGTAAAATTTCCTGGTATGCCACTCGGGACAATGCCTATCAATCCCCGGCAAATTTTGGAACTGTTAAATTGGTTGAGTAGCTATTCCTATCGGAGGAGAGCAATTTTCCTGGAAGTGGTGAGTTCGTTTTGACTTAAACGAACCACATACATTCCAGAACTGCAGTCTTTTCCAGATTCATTGGTACCATCCCACTGATATAAACCTCTGCCGCTACTCGATGAATTGATGGTTTCAGAATGAACCATACGACCCCTGATATCAAATATAACAATCTGAAATGATTCTGTCTCCGGAACGATGTATGGAATGCTAACTCTGGCATTAAAAGGATTGGGGAAGGCCATTCCCAAACGAAAATCTGCAGGTCGGTTATGTTCAACGATGGCAGAGGGATTGGCGAAGCGGCTATTCTGTGCACCAGGTGTCCCCAGATTATCAGATACTGCCCAGCTTGAGCTTATTGCATTGTCCAGACTGGGATGCATTAGCTCCAAGGTTGGCCCATCACCGTCTGGTTCAGCAGGCCACGGGTCTTCATCATCATAGCGAACACTATCCATGAGGATTTCATCAGAATTGAAAAGTCGAATGAGTTCTCCACCATTGCTGAAATTGAAATCCAGGTCGCCAATAATGCAGGGATAATCTCCATGGATATTTCGAAACGCTAGGGAGTCACTACACACAATGAGATAGGCCTCAGCTGGAATTACTATATCAGGCAGCACAAATTGATTATCATCAGAACCATCACCTACTGTCCACCCCTCCAGATCGATACTGGCAGGCGTTCCATTATATAACTCGATCCAGTCCTTTGAGTCATATTCATTGGCAGAATTGTAGTTGATCTCGTTGATAACCACAGCCCCATCCTCAGGAGATACGGGGACAAAAACAGCGGTTAGATCGACATCAGACAGCATACTTATGGTCAGGTCTACATTTTCCCCTGATATGCCTTCCCAGTGTGAAAATTGATAACCGGGTAGAGCTACGGCGCGCACATCAAGGGGGACAGTCGAAAAATAAGTACCAACCCATGGATAGTTTTCCGGGATAATGGAATGTACTCGCACCAGGCCAGCATCTGCAGGTTCAACATTGACTTGAAGATCACTATCAGCACCCAGATTAAACTTGTTCCTGAAATGATTGCGCATGTAATGGGGGCGATTCAAGGCAAAATTATCCATGATGATCCCCTCATTATACCAGTTGGTAATGTTGATGTGATTCCAGCGTGCTATATGATCTGGTAGTGAGAGCAAAAGCCATTGTTGATGTACATTGAGGGCTGCCTCAACTTTGTCATATTTAAACGGCTGATTCAACAGGTCGCAGGCTGTCAGAATGAAATCTTGTTTAAAGCCAGGATTGGTCAAAAATTTCCGCAAGAGTAGGGTGGACCAGGGCGGGTTTGGCCAACCCGGTCCATTTGGATCGGTGGCGAATTCCAGGGTATTTCTTATGTAGTTATTGGTGCTCCATATGCTAAAACCAAAATCAGTATCATATAAAATCCATCGCCACTTGCTGCCAGGTTGTCTGGAGTTCCAGAATTTTATATTATTGCCAGGCCAGTCCTGGTTGTCGAAGTAGATTTGAGCCAATTGGTAATCAATAAAATTATCGATATCTACGCGTTCTTCGATATACTCAAAATTAAGGTCAGAGATAAGGGCATGGGTATTCACATAATCAATGAGATCAATATAATGTCCGTTTTCACCATGAATCACCTCATTGCCGTCCATTCCCAATAAATCAATATCGTCGGTGTCAAGATCGTGATGACTTGCTACAAAATGCTCATTGACCTTCTCACGCAAATTGTAGATACCCCAATAGTCCCCATTAAAATAGACTTCAACGGGCTGAAAAGCTTGTTTGTCAATATCCCTCTCAGATACCAGGCCGGTCATAAAGCCATCCCGATAGCCTGAAGCATTCCAGTCATTGCCTGAATTCCTGAGTACGATTGCCTCGAAGTCGTCGATGTCCAACTCGGGAAAGAAGGGGTAATCAAATTTACTGGTTCCAAAGCGTCCCCGGGCGAAAAGCGAGATTGAGCGCTGTGGATTCCCACGACTCCAGCCTCCAAAAATCTTTGCGCCAGCTGAAGCAGCATAACTCAAATCATCTCCATCCTCAAAATATTCCAGATGGACCTGCCGTTCCCAATCTTCCCAGAAATTTGCACCAAAGTGAGGAAATGATTGAGATGCATTTGATCCCATGACATACATGCCTGTATCATTATCAAAGAAAGCCCCTGGATCAAAAATGAGTGACACTACTGGAAGATAGGGGTCTTCATTAATAAAATAGCTGTAGGATGATTGGGTGGGATTTGTGCCGTCAAAGGCGCAGCTCAAGACTCGAATTACAGTGGTCTGGGTAATGGGCAGGGGTGCATAATAGGTAGCGGAACCCAGGTTCGGTGTTGTGCCATCAGTGGTATATTTATATATCCGGCCTGGAGGGACGGTACCCATACTTAAGGCGATGCCGCCATTGTAAAATCCTGGTTCAGGGGATAGAGTAGGTGGCTCAGCCAGGGTAGCGAATCCTCCCACATTAGCCTCACCTGGTGTTGGAGGATTGAAATAATATAAATTGGCACTGGCGTCAGGCTCTCTACCCCAACTTATATCAGAGGGTAACTCGGGAACTCTAATTGAGTCAAGACTCCCTCCATCAGGACTGGTTAACATTACCAGCTCACCATCACTGCTAATTTTAAAATTGGTGTGAAATTGGCTCTGTCCTGGAACAAGCAGATAGTCAGGTAAAGGAGAGCCAGAGCCACCCAGTTCACCCATACTCAGGAAAGGAATGGCTGTCATGTCAGATGAGCTGGTGGAGTGGTTATGCACCTCAATTGCGATGACATTGTCACCATCCACGAATAAATCTCTGTGCAGGAGCGTGTAGGGGAGGTCAATTCCGCCCGGTAATGAAGGTTCAGTATAGGATGCTGCAGGCGTGTTGTTGTTTACGGTCGTACCAGGTGCGCCCATATTCGCCCGTGAGAATTCAATTCCATTTAGATAGGCAATGTATCCATCATCATAGTCGATATGAAATAGCATTCCTGGCAGCGATGAGGTATCTGCTAATGTAAACGTTTTGCGCATATATACTGACATGGTGATTGGAATGACAGTATTGTCATCATTGTCCCCATAGCCAAATCCACTGGGACCTTCCAACCATTGATTTTCAATGAAATCCAAAGCATTCCAGTTAGCAGGTGGGTTGGAAGTTCCCACGAAGTAGCGCCATAGATCACCTTCGTCAAGCATGAGATCCCAATTGATATTCATACTCTGTCTGTCTTTGTCTGAAGCAAAAATGATGGTGTGACCACCACTGCCAATTTGCCCAGTTTCAAATGTCCATTTATAGGGGTCGCTGATATCATCAGATAGACCAAAACCCTGTAGATCAATGGTAGATGAGGACGTATTGTAAATTTCAATCCAGTCAGGTGTGTCGCCATCCTCATCACTCAGACTTGCCCGATTGGAAGCAACGATTTCATTAAGCATCAGGGATTGACCCAGAAGCAGGGAAGGTAAAGCCACAGCAATGAAATAGACAGCAGAGGAGAAGATGTTTGGTAATTGTTTCATATCAGCTTCAGCTTAATTCCTTCGTTTTAAAAGCGCAATGCTTAATAACTCAATCCAAATCCAACTGGAAAGAGCGGGGAGTAGTTGCTATCACCAACGTTAATTGGAATTTGACCCATGTCAGTGGGCCAGGTCACTGAAAGTTTCCCAGTGGGATTGTAGTCCCCAAAAATCACATCGGTAATGCCGTTCCCTTCTGTGCCGGGGAGCCAGGCAGCCAAAAAAGCGTCCGAGTTTTCGACTATATCGGTGACAATCATTGGCCGACCAGAGAGGAGGACCACCACCATGGGTTTGCCACTGGCCTTCACTCGATTCAAGACTGATATATCCTCATTCGACAAAGAGAGATCATCCCGGTCTCCCTGACCCTCGGCGTAAGGTGCTTCCCCAACCACGACGATGACTGCATCACCACTGGATGCGGCCACCCCATCAGGGGAGTGAATGACCTGGGTAGCAGCTGATACGGTTGCTTCTATCCCTTCCAACATCGTTGTTCCAGGTGTGATATCACCCATGCCACCTTGCCAGGCGATACTCCATCCACCACACTGCATGCCCACATTGTCTGCACCTCGCCCGGCCACAACGATGGTGGACAAGTCCCTGGAAAGGGGGAGAACATTTTCGTTTTTCAGCAATACCATGGATTCCCGCACCGCCTGACGTGCGACGGACCGGTGGTCTGGAGAACCAATTGACGGTATTAAACTACGGTCATTGGAATAGAGCGCATCCAACAGTCCCATGCTTTTTTTCACATTCAGGATACGGGTGACAGCATCATCAATCCGTGACATCTCAATTGAGCCTTCATTCACAGCTTGTTTCAACTTTTTGATGAATTCTCTGTAACTGGATCCGCTACCAGCAGTATTCCCTGGCACCATGACCATATCAACACCGGCATTGATTGACTCGATGATATCACTTTTATAATTACCAGGGAGTTGATCGATGGCAGCCCAATCAGAAACGATGAATCCCTCAAACCCCAATTCACCTTTGAGTAGATCGGTCATGAGGTATTTGTGTCCATGGAGCTTTTGGCCATTCCAACTATTGTAGGATGCCATGATGGTGGCAGTTCCAGCTTGAATTGCCGCCTGATAGGGAGGGAGATGGAGTGCCCGCAATTCGGCTTCGGAAATCTGGGCATTCCCCTGGTCAATGTTGCCGCCAGAACCGGTACCCCAGGCAGGAGCGCCATCACCGATATAATGTTTTGTGCATGCCGCAATGGCTTCAGGGGAATTCAATGAGGTTCCTTGATACCCCTCAACCTGAGCGCGACCCAAGGCTGATATGAGAGCAGGATCTTCCCCGTATGATTCGTAAGCGCGGCCCCAACGTTCATCTCTAGAGTTAGCGACACAAGGGTCAAAGGTCCAATTAATTCCCGTAGCACGCACCTCTCTGGCTGTAATTCTGGCAATTTCTTCCACGAGGACAGCATTTCCAGTAGCCCCCAGGCCAATGTTATGGGGGAAGATGGTTGCACCCACCACATTATTATGGCCATGAATGGCATCTATCCCATACAGGAGGGGTATTCCCAGACGGGTTTCGGCAGCATATCCCTGATATCCATCAAGCATATCTGCCCAGGAGTTTGGCTCATTATTTTCAGGGGCAGAGCCACCTCCACTGAGAAGAGATCCCAAAAAGTAATCCTTAATATCTTCTTCCTTAACGAGATATTTCCTGCCCGCCTGTGTCATTTGCCCAACTTTTTCAGAGAGCGTCATCATTTCAACAATGGTTTCAACACTTTTACCATGGACTGATTCTTGTCTTACCACAGGTTCAGTCGTGTTGCAGCTGCTTAAGAGCAACCCTAACATGAGCGTAAAAAGAAATTTATGTGAAGCTAAAATATTTTGCATCTAAACTCCTGGAAAATAGATAAAAGGAACCCCCCCAACTATTACCATTGGGGATGTTCAATATGAGTGCCATGAATTGAATAATATCTCAATCATTGGCCCTGGAATAAGTTTTTGATTTTAGATCTCAATTGAAGGGAAGGATTCGGCAAACCCTTTCTAATCCATACTTCCTTGCTTAAGTAATTGTAAATATGGCGATAAGATCAAAAGCTTGTGTGACAGACTGAACACAGGTTTCAAGCTTTTCGTGATGTATGGTTGGGAAAATGTTTGGTAGATTAATTTAACGGTGCGTTGAACCAATAGATTCTCTGATAAGACATACTTAGGACTTGTATTGTTTTGATACGCCAATTATTATCATTTCAATAAAATGGACAACTTTCAAGAACAAGAAGATCACCAAAAAAGGCCAAGGCTAAAGACCTTATCGACCAGTTTACCTTTTTTGTTTTCCATCGGAGCTTTGATCTTCCTTATATCATTTTTGATTTCTTCATTTCCACTGGGAACAAACCCCTTAAATACTGACGGAATTGAGAGAGTTTATTTCGCTGATAACATTGGTGTCGGTCACGCCGAAATTATTAGACAGTTTAATGAATTGCACGAAGGCGAGATTGAAGTAATCGCAATTGATTTGCCCTTTTCAAAATTTAACACCAATCAGAGAAAAGAACTGATAGCCAGGAACTTACGCAGCCGAAGCAGTAGGATTGATGTCTTTTCAGTCGATCTGATCTGGGTTCCTCGATTTACCAAATGGGCCGAACCACTTGCCCCATACTTTGCACCACAGCTCCTAAAAAAGCTGGTGCCTCAACCGCTTAAAACCTGCTATGTAAATGACATTTTATACGCCATTCCTCTTTACACAGATATTGGAGCTTTATACTACCGAAAGGATTTGATACTGGCCCTGCCAGATGGAGCAGAAATCGTAGAGCGTATCAGGCATTCCATTTCCTGGGAAGAGATGCTGGAACTGAGGGCTCTATATTTTCCAGGGAAACCCATGTTCGTCCCCCAGGCAGTAGCCTATGAAGGATTAATCTGCAATTTTAATGAAATTCTGGGATTGTCCTTGCAGAATGAAATGACTGGCAAACTCCTGGATCTGAGAGATTCTGTGGTCGTTGAGCGTACTCGATTTATGCGAGAGATGTTCAGAACCAACTTCGCCCCTCATGAAGCCCTGGCAATGACTGAAGACGATTGTATTCGTTTCGCTCTGGCAAATGACATTCCCTTTGTAAGAGGATGGCCTACAGTCAACAATGAGGGCTATCAACGTTTTGATCCAGAATTATTCAAAAAACTGGAGATAGCACCTGTCCCTCATTTCCAGGGAGGAAAATCCACACCCGTCTTTGGTGGTTGGAATATGATGCTCTCCAAACATTCACCTGTCAAGGATGCCTCAATCGAATTCATGAAATTTGCGGCATCAAAGGAGGGCCAGGAAATTTTCTATGAAAGTGAAGGTCTGCTCCCTATACAGCGGGAGTTTTATAGCCGACTCGAATCGGGACCTCGCCAGGAAAGATTGCAACTCATTCAGAAAATGATGCAGAAAGGTCTTCATCGACCTATGCTTGATCAGTATACACTCATTTCTGATATTCTCTCAACCAGGCTGCACCAAATATTGTCTGGAGAAATCGGTGTTGAAGCTGGTTTGACAATAGCACAAGAGGAAATCGAAGAGGTTCTGGAAAGAGGAAGCCCATTTTGAAACTTCCGCAAAGATTTGAGAGCTATCATTTTGAGATTCAACACATCCTCGTGTTGTTTATCGTGGTTGTTGTTTTCCAGACGGCCCTCTCCTTCATCAACAGTCAGTCTACGCATCAGATTTTCCAACAGGCCATGGAATATTATCGACGAGATTCGGCAGAACGAGTTGCTGATCTCACCACGACTGCCCTTGAACTTCTCATCGAGCATGGTCGAACTGGTAATTCAATAAATGGAGAAAATAGACAAAGCACTATTCAATCTTTTGATAAGCTGTTAAGTCAGCAGATGCTCCAAAGGAATATTGATGAGGTTTATCTCCTGGTAAGTCAGGGTGGGGAGGTGGCTGCCCTGAGAGAAGGAGCGGAAATATATGACCTCTATCTTGATCCAGATTCCAGCCTGATGATTGAGAATCAACCTGCTGCTGAGAATGCCATTCTGTACTACCATGAGCATTTCCACTCTTTGCTGACTGATGAACAAATAGTCAGTTCCCTGGAAGGCAACAATACCTTCCATGTGCTGGTACCCTTTTATGACAAGGGGGAGATTGCCGGCGCTGCTTATATGCGTGTAACGCCTGACGTAGCAGGATTTCTATCCCTCATCGAATCGGCCTACAATCAAAGTGGCGTCTTGTTTACAGGTCTCATTCTTGTGGGATTCCTGGCTATGTTTTTCATATACTCCTATACAGCGCAAGAACGGGATGAAGTACAGCATCAACTGTTTGATCAACGGTCAAAGCAACTTCGGGAACAAGTGGAACACCAGAAAGAATCCCTGTTTACAAAACGTATTTACCACACCCATCACAAGGCAGAAAAAGTGATGGGGTTTATCAAAGAAGATCTCAGGAGTTTACGGGATCAAAACCTGGATGAAACCCGAAATCGCGTCACCAAATATGCAAACTTTGTGTCCCGGGTCATTTATGATATGAAAACCTATGATCCACCCCTTCATGTCATTCGAAATCCAATATTTCAGACCAATATTAATGAGGTTATTCAGTTTGTTGTGGAAAACATATTTCAGCGGGTATATAAGGTTAGCGAGAGCAATGCAGTCAGCGTAGAGCTTGATTTTGCTGATGATATACCCATCTTGCACGTCAATGAGTATGTGGTTTGGGAGATTATTGAGCCCCTGATCCAGAATGCCATTGAGCACAATGTAGATCATAATCTCACCCTGGAAATTAAAACCCGTTTCGACCGTCATCTAAACCAACTTATTGTCGATATATGCGATAATGGGAAAGGTTTATCACCAGAATTGCTAACAGCTGACGAAACAGGTCGAAAGGCTATTTTCAAGGAATCAATAAGTACTAAAGATGGGAGTCAGAATTCTGGATATGGCTGTTATCTGGCCTGGGAAATTAGTCGTAGATGTGATTGGGTAATAGATGCGCGCAATAGAGAAGAGGGAGGTGCCTGCTTTACTCTGCAGGCCCCAGTAGGATAAATTATGGAACATGATCAAATAAAAGTGCTCTTAATTGAAGATGAAGAGTTTGATGTTCGCCGAATAAAAAACACCATCGCCCCACATCGGGAAAGAATTTGTATTCAAGATATTGTTTCAACAGGTGAAGATGCTATCCAGACCCTTGAACAAAAGGGACCCTATGATGTTGCTATTCTGGATTATCAGATATCAGGCGGTTTGTATGGTGAAAGACTCATCAAACGACTGAAAAAGGTCGATCCAAGCATTCAGATTATTGTCATCACCAAGATGACCATCAACCAGACTGACTTGCATTTTGCCAATCAATTGATTGAAAGTGGTGCCTACTGGTTCGGAACTAAATATCCTTCCGATATTGAGGATTTTATCTATCAGCCTACTGACTTCATCCTGACCATCATGAATGCGGCTGAGAAAAAGCAGCTTGAGAATGAGCGCATGCAATCCCAGAGTCGTCTGGATAAAAAAATTGCCAGAATAGTCCAGGAACGGCCCATGCTTGGAGAATCCGAAAGTATTCTAGCCGTGAGAGAACGCATTGCCAAGTATGCTGCGACCCACGCCAATGTACTGGTCATTGGTGAGTCAGGGACCGGAAAGGAGTTGATAGCAAGAAACATCCATTATCAGAGCAGTCGCCGCTATGAAAATTTTGTCACGGTAAACTGTGCTGCCATACCAGATGAACTTATTGAAAGTGAGCTCTTTGGATTTATAAAAGGAGCCTTTACTGGAGCCAAAGAAGATAAATTAGGCTTATTTGAGCAGGCCAACAATGGAACCATATTTCTGGATGAAATTTCTGAGTTACCCTATCTGGCCCAGGCCAAATTATTGCGCGTCCTCGAAACAGGAGAGATGGATAAAATTGGTAGGAAAAAGAGTCATAATGTTGATGTGCGAGTGATTGCAGCCACCAATAAAAATCTTAAGGATCTGATGAAGAAGAATCTATTTCGTGAAGATCTTTATTATCGTTTGAACATCCTCAATATTCAGGCACCTTCACTAAAAGAGCGCAAAGAAGATGTTCGCACGCTTGTGGATTATTTTGTGGGTCACCATTGCACGGACTTAAGCATTGTTCTGCCAACTATTACCGATGATGCCTGGAGTTTACTTGAACAATTTCATTGGCCAGGAAATGTTCGTCAGCTGAAAAATGTGACCCAGAGACTTGTGATCTTAAGCAGTGATACCATCACCCGGGAGGTCGTTGAACTTGCCATGGATGTTCAGGCACAGGATTCGGTAGTTGGATTGGCAAATCCAGTCTTTTCAATAGAGAATATCATGCCTCTCAAGGATGTTGAACAAAATTTCAGGAAACAGTATTTTGAGTTTGTCCGTTTGCACAGTCGCACCGATACAGAGGCAGCGGGTAAGCTCGGATTAGCGCCCCCAAATTTTCACCGGATGTGCAAAGAACTCGGCTTGAAATAAAACCTTCCCCAGTATTATCATTATAATAACATTATTATTCCTATAATAACCAAAATCCACGCCGAATAAGGATACCTCACTCCCTCACCATAATTATTTCAGTTAATATTTTCGTTTTTAATAACTGGAGATTCATTTGTAAACCCCTGTTATACAAACAACTTCACATCAAATAAGAGCCCTTCATTTTTTTCAATTTTCAGGTCTGGCTAGCTGGGATGGGAAGGAATCGGCATGACTGGTCTAGTATTTGACTAATAAATAAGTAAGTAATGAAAATTATTGATCAAATTATCAAATGTTCTACAGGTCATGCATGAGCGGACTTGATTTCGCTGTCATCATTCTGTACTTCCTCCTGGTTATTGGAATAGGGATATATTTTTCCCGAAGAACGAATGATAGCACGGAATATTTCCTCGCTGGAAGAAATGTCGGCTGGATTGCCATTGGTGCTTCCCTTTTCGCTTCGAACATATCAAGTGAACATTTTATTGGTTTAGCTGGAACCGGTTCAAGCAGTGGATTGGCTGTTGGGCATTTTGAGTGGCTGGCCGCTTTTATGGTCCTGTTTCTGGGATGGATTTTTGTCCCGTTCTATTTGAAATCAGGTGTTTTTACCATGCCTGAGTTCCTGGAAAGACGTTATGGCAAGGCCAGTCGCATGTATCTTACTTCTGTTTCCATAATTGCCTATGTCATTACCAAAATCTCAGTGACCCTGTTTGCTGGTGGATTGTTGTTAAACAAAATTTTGGGTTGGGACATGATGACCTCAGCCATCGTGCTGATCATCGTGACTGGAATTTATACCATAGCTGGTGGATTAAGCGCTGTCATCTACACCGAGCTGGTTCAGGCTGTTATCCTGATTGGTGGAGCAATCGCCCTGACATTACTCGGCTTAAACGAGGTAGGTGGCTTTACTGGCCTGCAAGCCAAACTGCCACCAGAATACTTTGAGATGTTTAAAGCCTTTGATCATCCGGATTTTCCATGGACTGGAATCATATTCGGGGCTCCTATTCTGGGAGTCTGGTATTGGTGTACTGATCAATTCATTGTCCAGCGAGTCCTCAGTGCAAAAAATATAAATCATGCACGATCAGGAGCCATTCTTGCAGGCTTCCTTAAAATTTTACCAGTATTCATTCTGGTACTTCCTGGACTGATTGCTGCTGCTCTTTTTGGCACCACAGGGGATGAGGCCTATCCTACTCTGGTCACCAGTTATTTGCTGCCTTCAGGGGTCAAGGGTATTGTCATTGCCAGTTTGCTGGCAGCCTTGATGTCATCACTGGCCAGTGTCTTTAATAGTACCTCAACTTTATTCACCATTGATTTTTATAAAAATTTTAGACCTGACTCCTCTGAAGTAGAGCTGGTCCTGGTGGGTCGATTGGCCACCACAGTGATGGTTGTACTAGGTGTTCTGTCAGTTCCACTCATTACCATGTTGAGTGGTCAGTTATTTGTTTATCTGCAAAGTGTCCAGGCCTATATCAGTCCACCCATTGCTGCAGTATTTATACTGGGCATCTTCTGGAGTCGCGCTAATTCACAAGGTGCCATATCCGCTTTGGGAGTTGGTGCTGTTTTGGGAGCCTTGCGCTTTATTCTCGAAATTATGGTTAAATCCGGCACTTCTCTGGGGAGCTTTGATTGGTTCGCCACAATGAATTTTTTACACTTTGCCATATTCCTGTTCCTGGTATCCGTTGGTGTGGTCGTGACGGTGAGCTTGTTTACTGAAGCACCGAACAAACGTCAGATATCAGGTCTCACCATGGCCACTGCATCTGAGATGCAGACTGATCTCAGTCGTAGAATGGATGTTCAGGACGCCAAGTGGAATAGAAATAATATTGTCGCATCAATAGTGTTAGTCGTTGCCATTCTTGCCCTTTGGATAAGATTTGCATAATATATGAAGATACAACAACACAAGGAGGTTACACAATGAAGACAGTGTTACGTTTTAGCATGGTTCTTATGCTCCTCATGGTTGTGGGTCATGCACAGGTCATCAATAATTTTGATGTTGCTGCCGCTGACACCAACTATTGGGAATGGTTTGATCCAGTGACAGAGGGTGGGTCAGCTGATAATCCCGCTGCTCACTATGCTATTAGCACCAACGCCGATCCAGCTCTTGGCTGGATTGAAACCAGCTACGTTACCGACAACGTTTTGGAAGGTACCGCAGCAATGAGAGTAGACTATAGCATTCATAATTCTGAAGGTTGGGGAGGATACACAAAAATCCAGCATCGTTATCCAGATACCCTGAGTACAGGAGTTTATGATTGGTCTTTATATGATAGTCTCACTTTCTCTTACTATAATATCGTTCCCCAGGATTCTCTGGGTCGGGTTCACCTGAGACTTAATCTTCTCGATTATGGTGATATCACTGACTCCAGTTATAGTGATCTGGGCGAATTCTGGTATTCATTCAGTTATATCCTGGATGATGCACCAGGCTGGCACACCATAAACATGCTGCTTGAAGGTACTGATTCATGGGACAATGCCGGTTTTACCCACACAGGTTGGTCAGGTTCTCCTGGAAACCTCCAGTTGGATAAAGATCGCATCAAAGGCTATGCTCTTGAGTTCTCAGTTAGTGGTAGTGGAGTTGGTGATGTGGTTACTGGTTCCGTGATTTTTGATGATTTCAGACTGACTGGTTCACAAAACAAACTGACCAACGGTGGCTTTGAATCTGCTGATGAACAGGACGACCATTTTGGTTGGGGTGTTGCACACGCCGGTGATGGCGCTGCACATGCACGCATTGTCTCTGACGCTGGAATTGCTCGCACAGGCGAGAAGTTTGCTGAACTGGGTACTGAGAATGGTGCTGCATGGGCCGTTTTCTATTCAGAAGACTCTATTCCCGCTTCTCAGGGTGAAACCTGGGAATTGGGTGGTTACATCAAAAATATCTCTGAAACTCCTGGTGAAGGTGCTTTCGGTGGATATAAGATTGAAGCCAAAGATGGTGGTGGCACCATTCTCAATTCAACTGGTGATGTCTTATTTGAGACAACTACAGATTATGAGATGTACACTACAACAATGGTAATGCCAGAAGGAACAGTTCAAGTGAGTGCTGTATTAGTAGCTACTCGCTGGGATGGTTCCAATGTTAATTATGCCTTTGATGATCTGTATTTCATGAATATGGGTAACATTGATACTACAGCTCCACCACCACCAGCTAATGTCAGTGCCTTACCTGGTACCAACTACAATCTGGTAACCTGGGAAGATGTTCCTGGTGAAGAAGGTGAAACGTATACCGTCTACGCCAGCATGTCTCCAATCACTGATCTTGAAGATCCTGCCGTAGATGTTCTTAAAGCAGGCCATCTTGAAGGTGCACCAAGTGTCGTTCATTACCTGTATACAGCGACTGACGATGCAGCTGTTGATTATTACTATGCTGTAACCTGTACAGATGCCTCTGCAAACACAAGCGAGCCAGGTTTATCACCAAGTTCATACTCCAACACAGCTCTTGGAATCCCAACTATTTCATTGGATGCACCAGCAAACTTTGTTGCTGATGGTTTTCTGGATGAATGGGCAGATGTTACTCCTTTCTTTATTGGAGATCCTAACTCATGGGGTATTTCAGCTATCTGGGGTGCTGTAGACAACAATGATGATGCATCAGCAAACCTCTATATTGCCATGGATGATGATTTCATGTATATAGCCGGAGAAGTGACAGACAATGTCTATAATGGCTATGTAGGTGAAGGCAACTGGTGGGATATGGATGCCTTTGAGCTCTTCTTTGGCCTGTATGACCAGTCAGGTCCAAGACACAATGCCATGTATCGCGGAGACAAACCAGACTACAAATTGGTTTTCAGTGATCAGACCCTGGTTCGTGACGTTGATGGTCAGCTGACCATGTCAGTTACAGGCGATGGAAACTACTATTTTGAAGGTTTCAATCCTGATTATGTCTTCGAAGCTAAGGTTTCCTTAGACTCCCTGGCAACAGCCAGTGGCTTCACTGATGCACGCTATACTCCCGTTGAAGGCGATCGTATAATTATGGAACCTGTTATCCATGATAATGACGGTAGTGCCTGGGAAGGCAACGTCATGAGCTCACCAACCAATACTGATAACGCCTGGCAGACAACTGCTGTATGGTCATATTCATTTATTGGTGCAGGTGGTACTGCAATCGATGATGTCGAGACACCTGCTACATATGGATTGAGCAAAAACTATCCTAATCCTTTCAACCCAAGTACAATCATCAATTATGAAATCGGCCAATCCGAACTTGTAAAATTGACTGTATATAATGTTTTGGGTCAGGAAGTAATGGTTCTGGTGAACGATGTTCAGCAGGCTGGCGCTCATGAGATTCAATTCCAGGCTGGAGCACTCGCTTCAGGTATTTATATGTACCGCCTGGAAGCTGGTAACTATACTAGCACGCACAAAATGATCTTAATGAAATAAGATTGTTGTTGATATAGAGTTATAAACTGTGGGGGGAAGGGACAAAAAAAGTCCTTTCCCCCTTCACTTAGCAAAGTGGTATATGATGATGAAATTTGACTTAGGTAAACTCCATCGCAGAATATTGACAATCACTGGATTGTCACTCCTACTTGTTGGCGGCCTCCAGGCTCAAACAACGGGAAAAATTGCCGGAACCATTATTGATGATGTGACTGGTGAATCGCTCCCCGGCGCCAACGTCATATTGCTGGACACCCAAATGGGTGCAGCTGCAGATATTGAAGGAAGATATTACATCCTCAATATCAGCCCAGGGCACTATGATCTGCGGGTGGATATGATTGGTTATGCCCCTGTTATCGTTGAGGGTATTGCGGTTTCAATAAACAGAACCGTACCAGTCGATGTGAGAATGAAGACTGCAACTATTACCGGTGAAGTTGTTGTGGTTGAAGTTGCACGCATGGCCATGAAAAAGGATCAGACAGGTACCATCAAGAATATTTCATCAGAGCAGTTGGACATTTTACCGGTTGAAAGTCTGGGAGCAGTTGTAAATATGCAGGCCGGTGTGGTAGATGGTCACTTCAGAGGTGGCCGTTCAACAGAAGTTTCATACCTCATTGATGGTATCCCCGTTGATGAGAGTTTTGGCGGTGGTTCAGCCTCGGTTGAGATTGAGCCAGAATCCATCAGTGATCTGGAAGTTATTACAGGCACATTTAACGCTGAATACGGCCGCGCCATGAGTGGTGTGGTTAACGCGGTTACCAAAGACGGCGGCAAAGAATTTCATGGCTCATTCTATACTGGAATGGCCAATTATATGACGGGGAACAATCATATATTTAAGGGCATTGATTCCATTTACGCAAACCAGAACGAAGACTACAAATTTCAACTGAGCGGTCCTGTACTTGGTGATAAGATCACCTTTTTCGTAAATACACGTTATCAAAACAATCGCAATCACCTCAATGGCATCTCACGTTACAGTGTAGATGACTACAGTGATTATACGCCGGACACCAGCGCCAATTGGATCACCCAGGCTACAGGGGATAGTGTCCTGGTACCAATGAATGGTTCATTGAATCGGTCCTTTCTCGGGAAATTGGTTTTTAAGCTCAATGGTGGTATCAAGTTTTCACTCATGCACTCCATCAATAATGATCGCTGGGATGGCTACGATCATGGGTCACGTTATAATCCTCATGGGATGGCCAGCAGCTACCGTCAATCCAATTTCTCAGTATTTCAACTGAATCACCTACTTACCAACAGCCTTTTCTATGAGTTAAAGTTGTCCTCTACAGACACCTATAATGGCAACTATTTATATAAAGATCCATTGAGCGACAAGTATGTAAATGATGTCTATTCAAATAGTTATGGTGTTGGGGTTAACACGGGTGGTCAAAACAAGGACCATAGTGAGCGCTGGATGGTTGACAATGGTATCAAATTAGACATGACCTGGCAGATTAACTCCCATCACAATATCAAGACAGGTCTCAATTTTGTTCAGCATGAACTCACCAATCAATGGTATAGCATCCGCAACGTTCATGAAGGTACAGAATTAGCAACCATGCTGTATGAACCAATTATTTATGGTGACAATTCTGTTTACGCTGATGTCTATACGGTGAAACCATCTGATTTTGCCGGATATATTCAAGACAAAATGGAATATGATGAGATGGTCATCAATTATGGTTTTCGATACGATTGGTTTGACCCGGCCACAACCTATCCAAGTGATCTGCGCAATCCAGCCAATCAACTAAATTTTGAGAATGATAGCACGCGTATTTCTACCTACCCAGAGACACCCACAACCTCTCAATTCAGTCCAAGAATAGGTCTTGCCTATCAATTGGGTAGTGCAGCCATACTGCACTTTAGCTATGGTCACTTTTTCCAGCTGCCACCCATGTATGCCATGTATCAAAATGGATCTTTCCTGGTGGCACCAAGTGATTATGCCACTACCACAGGAAATTCAAATCTTGAAGCTGAAAAAACAGTAGCCTATGAAATCGGTCTGTGGCAGGAAGTTGGACCTGGTATGGGCTTGGAAGTATCTCTCTTCTACAAGGACATCTACAACTTGTTAAGTACAAAGATAATAAGCACATATAATCAAATAGAATATGGTCAGTACACCAACAAGGATTACGGCAATGTTCGTGGTCTGGAAGTCAAGTTTGATGTCTTTAAGAATCCAATCAACATCTGGTTGAACTATACGCTTCAGTATACCCGTGGAAACGCTGATTCTCCACAGCAGGCATTTGATCGGGCTGGTTCCAGTCAGGATCCAGTAAACAAATTTATTCCCATGAGCTGGGATCAACGCCATACTCTCAACGGAACCCTTGGCTATGTTGGACCAAACTATGGACTATCTATTACTGGATATTTCAATTCTGGAGCTCCTTATACCTTCTCCCCACAAGGTGAAAGTATTCTGGCTCGTGTAAATCTTTACCCCAATAACGATTACCGTCCCATTCGTTATCACGCCGATCTGACAGCCTATTATAGAATGTCACTCCTGAGAGGAATGGATCTCAAATTTGACCTGTCAATTTATAATCTGTTCGATCGTTTAAATGAAAATTGGGTGAATGGCGAAACAGGACGTGCCTATACTGCCATTGTCACTGATGCTGATCTGTCTAATTTTAAAGAAGACTTTTTCGAGTATAGTGAACTTTACCAAGACCCTTCAGCCTTTAGTGCCCCCCGCCAGATCAAACTTGGCGTTGGCCTCACCTTTTAGGAGGATGTAATGAGAATTCGTCCATATCTCCTGTTACTATTAATTGCTTCCCTTGCTCTGGGAACCAGTACGCTCCTGGCCCAGGGTCGCCCTTATGTTGGACCGATTGATCCAGCCGGGGATCCTGAATTTGAACGGGAAGGCTACATGACCGGTAATCGGGTCCTGATGTACTTCCAGAATACCACTGAACTTTCAGCCTGGCAGAAACCCAATGTTTCTCGTTGGCCAAATAACTCAACTGGTTCAAAAATGGTTGATGGAATCGGGCTGCTTCTCGGTGCAAAAGTATATATCGAAGATACTGATGCAGCTATAGACACCGTTCCCTTGACAGATTGGGCTCAAGTGGTCACCAAAGACCATCACACCCTTTATTATCTCCAAACCAGTTATCGCGAGGAAATGGATAGAAACCTTCTAGGTGATGTGGAGTGGGGTCTATATCCTGTGGAAGGATATTCCAACTTAACCAGTGAATATCCTGCCATGAGTCATCTCGAAGAATCCTGGCCGACTGCTGGCTGGCCCTCAGTTGGACTCAACACAAAATGGCCTGGTGAATGGAATGGCCGTTTTGGTCGTGGTGTAATCTATGCTGACATGGAAGCCTATTTTGTGGTCAATGATGCACAGGACCAGGAATACCTGGGGCTGGAAGATCAGGTGAAATATTTTCCCAGACCTGGCAAAGTGATTCAGAGTACAGCAACTCAGCAACCTGGTGCTCCCTGGGGCGGATTAGGTTTGCGAGTTGCCCAGCGGGGATTCCAGTGGAATAACCCTCAGGCTCGTGATGCTATTTTTTGGGAATACACCATTGCCAATACCTCAGACTATGACCTGCTGGAAGTGGCTTTCGGTTACTGGGTTGACAATGCCATCGGCCACAGTGCTGTCGGTGCATCTGATGGTGATGATGAGAAAGGTTATTTCGATGATGAACTGGATATGTCCTATTCCTGGGATGTGAGTGGTCGTGGCGTCGGAAATGTCAAGACCGGTACCATGGGTTTTGCCTATTTGGAAAGTCCTGGCGTTCCCAATGATTTCATTGACAACGATGACGATGGTCTCTTGAATGAAGAACGAGATAATGTTCCTGGTTCTATTATCGGTCCATATGATGGTATTGATGATCTTACAAAATTCTTGGATTTTTATAATTTGGCAGAATCAGATCTTCGTGATCACTGGGATGCTGATGAAGATCAGGATTGGGAAGATGGATTTGATGCCAATGGTGATGGCATCTACCAGCTAACCGAATATTTTGGAGATGATGTTGGACTGGATGGGGTAGGACCTGGTGAATTAAACTATTACGGTCCAGATTTGGGTGAATGTGACCATATGCCTTCATTCATGGAAGGTGAAGGTTGCGAACCAAACTTTAACTTTACCGATGTCTCTGAATCTGACATGGTGGGGTTAACTGCTTTTCAGATGTTCCCAGTACCCAGCCACTCCATATCAAACACCACAACCTGGTTTAAGAATGACCAGGCCATGTGGAACCTCATTGCGTCTGATACTCTGGAGGAATACACTACCAATACATCAAACTTAATTGAAGTGTTTGCTTCTGGTCCATTTCCCTTACAACAGGGATTAACTGAGCGCATATCAATGAGTGAGTTGCATTCCTTTGATGATCTTGATGGACTGAATGATGTGGATCACAGGGCACCTGCATTATATGAACTCAAGAAAATTGTTCAGGTAATCTATGAAAAAGATTACCGCTTCGCCCAGCCACCAAAAATGCCAACCCTTACAGCCACGCCGTCTGATGGCCGAGTCATCCTGACCTGGGATGATATCGCAGATACGCGTACACGTGATCCTTTTGTGGGTAATGCCAATGATTTTGAAGGATATAAAATATATCGTTCTACAGATAAATTCCTCGCTGATCCAGAAATTATCACAGATGGTTTTGGTCAGCCCACCTTTAAAACATCTATTTTCCAATGTGATTTGAAAGACGGAAAACAGGGCTTTACAGATTTCGGTCTTTTGAACGGAACTGCCTACTACCTTGGATCTGAAACAGGATTATCACACCGATATATAGATAATAGTGTGCAGAATGGTCGTACTTACTACTATGCTGTTGTGGCATATGACTATGGTGCACCTGATATTGGTCCTGGAATTTCTCCCTCTGAGAATAATGCAGTCATTGAATTGGATGAAGCAGAAGAAGTGCGCTCATACGGTAAGAATGTTGCCATTATAACGCCAAGACAAACTGCAGCGGGATTCGTTCAGCCAGATCTTACTGTTGAAGAACCTGACAATTTGTTTGGCACGGGCTCGGTTACCCCACAAATCCTGTCCAATACATCACTCAAGGAGAATCATACCTACATTGTTACTTTTGAAATAGATACGATAAAACAGCTGAGTAGCTATGAGCATGGGATCTTTTATTCTACCAGCGGTTTCTCCGTCCTGGATGAAACCGATAGTAGCAGGTTGGTGTATAGTGAAAATGTAGATCACTTCTCCGGTAAAAATATCCGCAGTATCGAGGGAGATTCTCTCCTGGTCGGGCAAGGATATTCAGACTTCGTGACCATCAATCCTGATGGGGTAACCACAGATGTATTTGACGGCCTGCAGCTTGAAATTGATCCAGGCGTACTGGAACCTGAGTATAGCTATTCTCGTTCAGGCTGGCTCACTGGAAATGGTCTGATAAACATTATTCCTTCCGTACTTGAATCTCGGTTATTAGCATGGGATTATGATATCATCTTTACCAATGATGACTCTGCCTATGTGGGTATTGCCCGTGGAGGTACTGTACGAGATGTTGATGGAACCTCAGGCCTGGATGTCCTCTGGCAGGAGCCCTTTAGCTTTTATGTCCTCAATACAAGTTTTGTTGATAGCAATAATTCCCATGAAAAATTTGACATGGTTGCTATCGATCTTAATGACGATGGTGAATTCAACATCTTTGATGATAAGATCCTTGTTGGTGTTCAGGATCGCGATCGCTGGAAGGCCACCGCTTTTGAGATCAACTTCAAGTTTGTGACAGCGAATACATTCCCTGAACCAGATGATGTTTATCAAATCAAATTTGATAGGCCCTTCTGGGAAACAGATTCCCTGCGGTTCACGGTAAATAGCACTGAAGCTCTTGATCTGGTTAGTCTTGCCACCAAGATGGACAGTATTCAGGTTGTACCTAATCCATATATTGTAACAAATATGATGGAGACGGCAGTCGCCAACCCATTTCTAAACCAACGCAGAAAATTAATGTTCACTCATATCCCCGCTGAGTGTGTTATCAATATTTTCACAGTGAGTGGAACCCTTGTGGATCGCATTGAAGTCGACAACGCAGATCCGGAGAACGGGATTGTTCACTGGGATATGTTAACCAGGGAGGGGCTGGAAATTGCAGCCGGTATGTATCTCTATCACATTGAAGCAACGGGCCCTGATGCCCACGAAACCAGAACCGGCAAATTTGCCGTTATCAAATAAGGAGGCTTGAAATGAAACGTACCGCAATCTTTCTGGCCATTATCCTTATCACTGTATCTACAGGTTTTGGTGAACAAATTAACCGTTATGGTTCCACAGCTGCCAGTTTCCTGGAAATAGGAATGGGCAGTGCACCGTCAGCCATGGGTGAAGCTTATGTCGCCGTCACCGGTGACTTGAGTTCTGTATATTGGAATCCAGCCAGCGTTGCCTACCTGGATCGGAGTTCCTTCTCCCTTATGTACCAGCCCTGGTTGGTAGACATTAATACTATATTCGCCAGTGGTGCAGTTGTCATGCCAGGTGTCGGAACACTTGCAATATCCCTGACCCAGGTTGGTTACGGTGAAATGCAGGTGACCAATCTGGCTAACCAGGATGGAACCGGTGAATTTTTTACAGCTAATGATTTCGCAGTGGGCCTCTCTTATGCCAGGAAAATAGCCAATTGGTTCTCCTTTGGTGCTACGGCTAAAATGATCAATTCCCAGATCTGGCATGAGAGTGCCTCTGCGTTTGCCATCGACCTTGGTGTGATAGTCAAAACCATGTTCTTTTCACCAAGTGGTGAGAAGGGGAGTGGTCTTGATATTGGTATGAGTATTTCCAATTATGGTAGTCGCATGCAATATGATGGTATCGACCTTGTCCAGCCCATTGACATTTCCCCCGATGAGACCGGCAACTATGGAGATGTAATTGGTCAGTATAGAACCCAGGCCTGGGAGCTCCCCTTGATGTTCAGAATTGGACTGTCTTACAAACCTATTCAGAACCGTTTCAGCTCCTTAACCCTGGCTGTTGATGCTCTCCATCCCAACAACAATTCCGAATCAATCAACATGGGTGCAGAATATGCCCTCAAGATATCCAATGCCGGTAAATTTTATCTCCGGGGTGGCTATAAGGCTCTCTATATGGATGAGACTGAATTTGGATTGACCGCCGGTGGAGGGATTGAACTCTTTGCCATGGGGAATCGGTCCGTAAAAGTTGATTACGCTTTTAAAGAAGCAGGAATCATGGGGAGGACTCACGCTTATACACTTGGCCTGACCTTCTAACACATGAATTGTCCATCAATGAAAGCCACCCTGATTGCAACTATTGGGGTGGCTTTATTGCTTTTAGTAAGCTGCGAATCAGAAACTCCTCCAGTAGGTGAAATCCTGGCAAAAGTGGGTGATCGTGTTATTACAAATCAGGACTTCATGCGCCGCTCAGAATACACCATTCGTCCCGATTACTGTAGCGGTACCAATTATATCCATCGCAAGATCATATTGAACAGTCTCATCTCCGAAAAACTACTGGCTCTGGAATACCCGGACTCGCCCATCAAGGCTGATGCCGATTTTAGAGCGTATATGGATGGTCGCAAAGAACAGACCATGAGACAGTGGCTCTATAAAGAACAGGCCTTTAGCAAGGTTGAGATTGATACTACAGAGTTGAAACTTGCCAATCGTCTGGCCAGCAGAACCTATACAATTCAATTTGTGAGTTTACCAGATTCTAATACTGCTAACTCCTGGAATACAGCCACCGCTGATGGTTATGATTTTGAGACACTTTCCAAGACATTGGCTGGTTCAGATAGCATCCCTGAAAGGACTCTGACCTGGTTTGACAGGGAAGATCAAAATATCAGGTCCGCCATTTTTAATGCCCATCATCAAAAGGGTGCTGTGATCGGACCCTTTGCCCTGGAAGATCAAAGTTATATCGCCATCAAGTTAAAAAGCTGGGTGGATAGACCCGCTGTGACTGAAGCAGCCAAAATGCAACAATGGGAGGATGTACATACCCGTCTCGTTGAAAGTGCTGCAGATGGCATCTACAAACGTTATGTTGGCGCTATCATGGCAGAGAAAGAAATGAATCTCAATCGAGAAGTATTCAAATCTTATTCCACAAGAACTGCAGAACTGTATTTAAGATCCCCTGAAGAAAAAAAGAAAATGCTCAATCGAGCAGTGTGGAATGCCGAGGAACAGGTATTTACCGAATCCCTTAACGATCTTCCTGGTGGCATTCCAGGTGATGCCGTTTTATTTGATGTAAGTGGGGATATTTGGACTGTAGACAGGTTTGAAGCCTACCTGAAAAAGCATCCTCTGGTCTTCAGAAATAAGAAAATGTCCCACAGAGAATTCCCTGAGCAGTTGAAATTTGCCATGGCTGACATGGTACGGGACTACTATCTCGCACAGAAGGCTTATGATCTTGGTTATGATCGAGTTCCGAACGTGGTCCAAGCCTCACAGATGTGGGAAGATCACTATGTGAGTCGCCAGAGCCGTAATGATTATCTTAGATCCGTTATGGGCGGTCTATCTGACTCATTGGTGCTCAGTGAAATTGAAATTCTGGAAACCTATATGAATCCTTATATAGATTCACTTCAAAACAAGTATTCAGATGTTATTCGCATCGACACGGATATGTTCGAGGATATAGAGTTGAGTAACATCCCCATGGTGGTGAGTAACCGCAATGTGCCCTTCCCACTCAGTGTACCGGCTTTTCCGCGGCTCACAACGGATAATAAATTGAATTATGGTAGGAAAATGGAGGACTAGCTATGTTTCGACACCACACAAAATATTTACTTCTCCTGCTTACCTCATTCATTGTAATGAGTAGCGGTCATGCACAATTCTACAGTGGGGCTGAGTTAAGAACCCACGAGTATTTTCAATACGGACGTTTTGAAACGCGTCTGAAATCCCCACAGGGGGAAGGCTTCCTGGCCAGCTTTTTTACTTATAATGATTCCTTCCCGGAAACGGATTGGTGTGAAATCGATTTTGAAGTTTTGGGTCGCTGGGCTGATAATGTTGATGTGAATGTCATCGATGAACGAGGCTCACATCTGAGACAACACCCTATAAATTTTAATCCACACATAGGCTTTCACAATTACGCATTTGAATGGACCCCTGACTATGTCGCCTGGTTTATTGATGGTGAGGAGTTCTATCGACAGACTGGGGAGCATATCTCAACACTTTCCCAATCCGCCAAGCTCATGATGAATATCTGGACGCCTTCCTATACAGATTGGGTTGGATTTATTGATCCCAGCACCATGCCCAGGTACGCCTATTACGATTGGGTATCCTGCGCAGACTATACACCAGGAACGGGTAGTGTGGGTACCGATTCTAATTTCTCCCCACTTTGGACTGATAATTTTGACGCCTACACCGATTCATTATGGGAAAAAAGTGATAACCATACCTGGAATGGGAACAATTCAGTTCTCATGGATGAAAATATTGTTTATCAAGATGGCTATATGATACTTTGCCTTACCCGGCCAGGGTACGAGGGCTACAATGATACGAATGCCCCGTCTATTTTGTGGGCCAGGGCTCATAACTCAGATTCAGTTATCGTTAGATTTAATAAAGAATTGGATGTAGAGCACACCAGTCAATCCACAATCTTTTCCATACCCAATTACCCCATTAGTTCGGTTGTTTTAAATGAAGACCAACGGACCGTTGAGTTGAGTCTTGAGGGATTGGATATTAGTTCTTCAGCGACTGTATATGCCCAGAATGTTCTGGATCAATCCGTCAATGGCAACTCACAGGCCGTTACCTTTTCATCCATCATCATGCCGACTCCCCTGGAACTGCCCATCAATATTGATTGCGCTGGACCTGGTGCAAATGGATTCCTGCCTGACCAATGGTGGTCCACAGAGGTGGAATATGGTCATGATGGAGGTAATTATCAGACTGCACATAATTACCCCGATCTTGAAGGCACCGACCTGGATTCGGTCATGGCAACCTCACTCAATCGATACTCTCGCTATCATGTTCGACTTTCACCTGGAGTCTTTGATATTCAGCTCCATTTTGCCGAACACTATTATACAGGCGCAGGGCAGCGGGTATTCGAGCTATTTGTGGAAGATTCCCTGGTTGTAGCTGAGTTGGATGTCTATGCAGAATCTGGGAATAATGGTATCCATACTGTCACACTCACTGGCTGGGAAATAACTGATGGAACCCTGGATATCGTGGGTGCAGCCACCATCTATGGTGAATCCTATGCCTATGCAGGTCCACTATTGAATGCCATTCAAATTGATGGCAGCTATTGGGTTGGGATGGATATGCCAGCGCACCCTCAACAATATGAATTGACAAAAATTTTCCCCAATCCATTTAATGATACAACCCGTCTGGAATTTTCAATACCCGAAACGGCTGAGGTCAAAATTTCACTATATGATTTGAGAGGGGCTGAAGTAAAAACCTTAGCTTCTCAAATGTATACGCCAGGGGATTATCAAATCCTCCTGCAGAGCAGTGATCTTGCCAGTGGCGTTTATTTCGTTCGATTTTCAACCGACAATTTCCAACAAAACAGAAAAATATTATTGCTGAAATGAGAGCCTTATGTCCATAAGAATTGTCCCTAAAATCCGATTTTTTACCACAGGTTTATTGCTGCTACTCTCAGTGACAAGCTATGCAAAACTGTACCGGGGGGCAGAGTACAGGACCTTTGAAAGTTTTTTGTACGGTCGCTTTGAAGTTAGAATGCAGTCAGCGGCAGGTCATGGCGTTGTGAGCTCCTTTTTCACTTATAGAGACTATCATGCAGAAGGACTAAGCGGAACACAGCATTGGAACGAAATTGACCTGGAATGGATGGGCAAACTCAACAATAAAGTATCGACCAATGTCATTATACAGAACGAATGGGGAAGTGCGTCTGAAGTGTTTCTCAGCGTAAATCCCCATCTGGATTTTAACACCTATGCCTTTGAATGGACACCAGATGCTATTCGTTGGTATGAAGGTGATCGACTCATACGTACTGTGTCCGGCGAGCGAGCAGATTCGGTGTATCATGCTCAGAAAATTATGATGAATATCTGGCAACCTTCAAACACAACCTGGGCAGGGTCATTTAATCCCGATATCTTGCCAGTTTATGCATTTTACGACTGGGTATCCTATTCTGCCTATGATCCAGGCAATGGATCCGTAGGGACCAATAATGATTTTACCCCACTTTGGGTGGATGACTTTGATTATTGGGACACATCGCGCTGGCAGAAAGCGACCCATACCTGGGATGGGAATAACGTCGATTTCACACCTGCCAACGCTGTATTTAATGGTGGATTTTTGGTATTATGCATGACCACTCCAACCAATACAGGATATGATGGACCTGCCTTATCAGTAGATGAGGATCGGAGTGCCAGTCCCACAGATTTCTACCTGTCGCCGGCCTACCCAAATCCTTTCAATGGGGAAGTTCAACTCTCCCTGGAAACACCAGCATCCATTGATTTAACAGTATCCATATATGATACTTTAGGCAATTTAATGCACCAATCTTTGTTGAATGGGAATGATCGTAGTCGTCAGATAATTCGTTGGGATGGGCGGGATCAGGCTGGTGTATCACTGGCAAGTGGGACCTATATAATTCAGGTAAGTTCGGAGAGTCAGCAGGGCAGTCAGAAAGTTATCCTGCTAAAATAATATTTTTGGATGATCAAAGGTTTATGCGCACTCTAAAGAAAAATTTATTGCTATTGATAATGGTGTTGAGCTCTGTATCTCTTGAGGCTTTTATCCATGCCGAAGGTCGCAATATTGTAGATGCAGAGGGGATTCCTGCCCTCATGCGAGGCATGGGGCTGGGCGGCTGGCTGGTTCCAGAGGGATATATGCTGCATACCATTTCCCAATCTCCAACAACCATTAGAAATGATATTATCGATGTGGTAGGGGAGGCAGGGGCTGATCAATTTTATGCAGCCTACCACGAGAACTATGTGACCCGAGAGGATATAGCTGAGTTGGCTGAATGGGGATTCGATCATATTCGCATGCCCTTTCACTATAATATGTTCTCACCAGCACGTGGCGTATGGAGCGATTGGGGCTTTGAAGTTACTGATTCCTTGATCGCCTGGTGTGCTGATGTTGGGATATATGTGGTATTGGATATGCACTGTGCACCTGGAGGACAGAACCATGGTCCTATTAGCGACAGCGATGGTACGGCTCGTCTCTGGCTCGCAGATTCCAATAAGTCCCATACTATTGAAATCTGGGAAGCCATTGCCCAACGCTATGTTGATGAACCCTGGGTAGGTGGGTACGACTTACTCAATGAACCTGTACTCCCCGAAGGTGTAACTGCCCAGGATCTTCGTTCCCTGTACTCAAGCATTCGCAATGTCATAAGAGCTGTGGACAACAACCATATTCTTTTTATCGAAGGCAATTGGTATGCAACGGATTTTACGGGGCTAACTCCTCCATTTGATATCAACATGTCCTATAGTTTTCACAAATACTGGAGCACCAATGACCAGGGCTCGATCCAGAGCTATCTCAATTTAAGAGGTCAGAATAATGTGCCTCTGTGGATGAGTGAAACTGGTGAAAACTCAAATACCTGGTTTTATGATGCTGTTCAATTGTTCGAAGAACACGATATTGGGTGGTGTTGGTGGACAACCAAGAAAGTAGACACCATTACAAGTCCCTACTCAGCTTCGCGACCGGCAAACTGGGACTTATTGAGAAATTATTGGCAGGGAACAGGACCCAAACCCAGTTCACTCACCTCTCTGACAATTCTCATGGAGTTGGCTGATAACCTCAAAACAGAGAATTGTCGCTTTAGCCCTGGGGTGGTAGCCTCCTGGTTCAGCCCTGAGTTTAGTTCTCAGAATCTACCCTTCACGGATCACAGCATTCCCGGGTCCATCCTAACTGCCGATTACGACATCGGTGCTCAAGGGGTAGCATATTTAGATGATGTGTATGAAACCGTCCATTGGGATGATTACACTGCCTGGAATAATGGTCACCAGTACCGAAATGATGGCGTTGATCTGCAAATTGAGGCTTCTGGAATCCCAAATGTGGGATGGGCCACCCAAGGTGAATGGATGAAATACACCTTTACTGCCGAATATGGCGGGATATATGATTTGAGCATAGAAGTTGCCAGCACATCCTACTCTGGAAAACTCCGATTATTCCTGGATGGTGAAGTCTTAATTACGATTGAAGATACTCCAGTCACAGGAAGTTGGACAACCTATACACCCCTGCTCATCGAAGGACTGGATATTCCCATTGGTGAGCATGAATTAAAACTACAAATATTGGAATCAGGTCCCAACTTGAGAGCCATGGTTTTTACCCTTGATTCAGCATATACTTTTCCTGAAGTACCGACTGCCTTCACGCTGGGACAAAATTTTCCAAATCCGTTCAATGGTGCCACGACTATCCCTGTGACGACCCAAACCGAAACGCCATTGAAATTGGAGATATTAGATGTAAGGGGACGCACGGTAAAGACCTTTGAAATCGGCGAGGATAGTGACCCATATCTTTTCTGGAATGGTACAAATATTGATGGACAGTTCGTTCCAGCAGGTGTATATCTCTATCGCGCTGCAGTAGGTGACAACCAGCAAGTCAGGAAAATGATTTATCTTCCATGATCAAGGTTTGTTGTGAGTTACCAATGTGAGGTCAATGGTTTTTTAAATTGTAGCAAATGGATGTTAAGATTACAGCGTCTCATGCTTTGAAAACTAATTCGATTTAATCTGAAGGAATTTGGTATCTAGATGATTGTAAAGCACAAGCGGACAACCCCTTACATCGCAATCGCGTCAGTATTAATTGTGATACTTATGTTTGTTCCTTTTCCACAGGGAACCTCGCTCAAAGCTGTGGTTACCGCTTCCACTCAATTCCAGGTCATATCCAATGGAAATGGCTCCTACTCCACATTTCATAATGATTTATGGCGGAATCGTACGCTCGATTCCAGGAGTTTGGTGCCAGATCGGGGAGGACTTGTCCTTTATAAGGCAAATCCCGGTTTATCTCAGGGGTTTGTGGCTGCAGGGGATACCCTGGCCTGGATTTACTCATCAACACTTGCTGACAAAATTGTAAGTCTTGAAGGAAATATCAATACGCTCAAAGCCTCTCTTGAATTTGAACGCTCCGGCAGCAAAGCAACTGAAATTGAAGAAGCCAGACTCCAGCTGACATATGCTGAAACACGTCTGGAAGAACAGCAAAAAATCCTGGAGCGTACAAAAAGCCTCCTGGATGGGAAGATTATACCTCAACAAGAATATGACCTTGAAGTGCGCCGGGAAAAACTGGATGCCATCCGGGTTTCCATCGCTGAAGCCAATCTTGGATCTGCCCTGAGTGGTGCCCAATCCAGGAAATTAGATGTCTATCGTGCGCAGATTGCCGATGAAGAAAAAAAATTAGCGCTGGCTCGGGATGTGCTGATGGAGATGACATTTGTGAGTCCACTTTCTGGAAAATTATCTTTCCCACTATCCCCGGATACCCTCATGAGCATTGATCAAGTTGATACCCTGGTAGCCATGTTGCCAATCCAGGGGGGATCCCATAGCACGGTTGAATGGACATCTCAATTGACCCTGATTGGTCCTGATTTCAAACAGATCGTGCGACCTGAACAAATGCAGGTTGATGACCACATCTTAAGGGTTGGCAGTAACCAATTAATTCTGGTGCGTATTCGAATTGACAATGCTGAAGGTTTGTTGGTACCAGGTCAATTGCTGGAAGCTTCCGTAAAGTTTTACTCAAAGAGTGTTTTCCAAATGTTAAAAGACTTGTTTTAGGATTCATACATGCCTGGTCGTCAAGAAGACAAATATCTCATCCCCATGTACTCAATGGATGAAATCCGTAAAGCCATACTTCCCTATGTGATTGCTGATAACCATCGAGCCTTGCAGGAATCCAACATTTACGAAATTAGATCTATTTATTTTGACTCGTTTGAGCTCAAGGATTACTACGAGAAGCATGCTGGACTTCAGATGCGTAAGAAACTGCGCGTGCGTGGCTATAACCAAGTGAGCCAGGAGAGTGAAGTTTTTCTCGAGATAAAATGGAAAAATAACACCTTTATTTCCAAAGATAGAACACCAGTTAAGTATACTGATGTTGCCAACCTCCT
>JADHUM010000020.1 GCA_016784545.1 Candidatus Neomarinimicrobiota bacterium | reverse complement strand
GTTTGGAATCACTCAATCCCGTGCTACCGCACAGAGATACAGTAATTTCCTGAAAACTTCCATCTGTAGTAAAACTGTACCAGTCAGCACCACCGGCAACTAGATCGCCGGACATGGCAGCATCATTTACTGCACCATAAGCGATGGCAGTCTCGCAAGACTCGCCGGTCTGACCAAATGCTACAGTCACACTCAAAATTAATAAAATTGGTAACAATTTACGCCACATACGTCCTCCGTTATTTTGTTGCATGCAATAAACAAAACAATATCAGCACCTTAGGTGCTAATTCATTTCATTTCATTTGTTTTGAACATAATATGGGGTGAGGGCACATCATACAAGCACTAAAAGTGTCACAAATATAACGTTTCATCATGACTTGATCTCCCTCACTACTATTAAAATATATTTATTGCAAAAATGTTTTAATTAGGTTCTGATATTTCACTAAGATGTTAATGCAATATGGTGTTATCCCCATATTATTTTAATTATTTCATTATAACAATTATCTCCTTGCACAAATAGTATTATCTGAGATCATAATTATATTGATCAATGTTTTTGACTATACCAATCCTGATTAAATTGTTCAGAAAGTTGCTGATGTGACCCCTTCCACACTCATTTCCACCCAAAACATACACAAGTCCTACAGCAATACGCTGCTCTTCAAAAATTTGTCTATCACTATTCATAGCGGCGAACGTATAGGATTAATCGGTCCCAATGGTGCTGGCAAATCAACCCTTCTGAAAATTTTGGCCAGTCTTGAACAGGTGGATAGTGGAGACATTTCATTCAGCTCTGGTTTACGTGTATCCTACCTGCCCCAGACAGATACATTCGATGAGCGACTGTCCATTCGAGAGGTCATCTCCCAACATTTTCCTCATCACCTGGAACCATGGGAAATTCAGAAACAGCTCAATGATATCCAGGATCAAATGCAGTTTTCAGATCTTGATAAAATCTCTGGAACCTTGTCAGGGGGTTGGAAAAAACGGGTCGCTCTGGCTTGTGTTCTGGCTCAGGATAATGATTTGGTTTTACTGGACGAACCCACAAACCATCTTGATCTCCAGGGAATTCTGTGGCTGGAATCGTTTCTCCAAAATGCCAGGTTCGCCTTTATCATGATAAGCCATGACCGCTTTATTCTTGAAAATACCTGCAATCGCATCATGGATCTGGATCGCCGTTACAAGGAGGGCTACCTCAAAGTTAAAGGTAATTATTCTCGATTTCTTCAGGACCAGGAAAAGGTTTTAAACGATCAACGCGTGGAAGAAGAAGCGTTGTCCAATAAAGTGAGACGGGAAATCGACTGGCTGCGCCATGGCCCAAAAGCCCGGACGACCAAAGCCCAATATCGTGTCGATAAAGCCTATGACATGATTGACGATCTCACCGAACTAAAACAACGCAACAATCTCCAGACTGAGGCCGGTCTCAAATTTGAGTCTGGTGACAGGCGGTCAAAAAAATTGCTTCACGCCCGGGGCATCAGCAAATCCAGGGGCGGTCATTCCCTGTTCAAAGATCTGGAGCTCTTGCTTTCTCCTCGTATGAAAATCGGTATCATGGGGGTCAACGGCAGTGGTAAGAGTAGTCTTATCGATGTGCTTCGGGGGCAGTTGGATGCTGACACTGGTGAGGTTGAAATCACACAGGGCGTTAACCTGGTAACCCTGGACCAGTCGCGTCATCTCCCAGATGAAACACTCTCCCTGAAACGTGCACTTGCTCCAGATGGTGATACCGTAATTTTTCATGGGAACCCCCTCCATGTGAGTGCTTGGGCTAAGAAATTCCTATTCCAGAAAGAGCAACTGGAGCTCCCCGTCTCACAATTGTCTGGTGGAGAGAGAGCCCGTGTTTTGCTGGCAAAGATTATGTTGGAAACGGCTGAGATTCTCATCCTGGATGAGCCTACCAATGATCTGGATATTCCTACGCTGGAAGTATTGGAGGAGAGTCTCCAGGAGTTTATGGGCGCCCTGCTATTGATCACACATGATCGTTATCTGATGGATCGCGTTTGCGATGAGATCATCTACCTGGCTGGTGATGGTACCGTGAAGGTCTTCGCCGACACCTACCAGCTGACAAACTATCAAAAGTCATTGAACAACATTGACCAACCGCTTGAAGTTCGAAGCCCTACTACCAACAAACTCCGTCACCAGGAACTTAAAACTCTGCGTAAGACTTTTAATAAAACTGAGCGTGATATTGATAAGGCCGAACTCAAGAAGTCAGCCCTGGAAACCGAACTTCATAATCCAGCAAATGCCACCAATCCCGCTAAACTTGCAGAGCTTTCAAAGGCTTTAGAAAAGTTAAATGCGGAACTCGAAACGCTGCTTGAGGATTGGGAAACCCAGGGGGAAGCTATCTCAAAACTTGAGGGATAGACAATTATGAATATCCAGGCTGGGATTCGAATCCCAGCCTGGATAGCATTAAATATTTTTATCTGGGCAATGCAGTTTTCCGGCAGATTCTATCAAAAGGACAATAAGCACAGGCAAGCTTCTCATCTCGGGAAGTGAGAGGGAAATGATTGTCAGCCAATGCCTGGGCATAAGCAAGTGTTTCGGCTTTTATTCGATCTATGGTCCAGTCCGCCTCTCCACCAATAGCCAGGGTTGCCCTTGAACGCGGCGGCAATGTATCCATGACGGGATGATCAGAGTCTACATCACCAATGTAACCCTTTAGACCAAATGCATTGTCCCTGAACCCCTTGACCTGTTCGTAGGTCAATACCACATCTTTCTCAGGATATTGTGATTTGAGAACCAGATAATAAAACAGCATCTGACTGGTCCAGAGTTCCTTGCTTTCTTTAATATCAACTTTTCCAGTTTTATAATCTGTTGCCCATACATGCTTATCAGACACCAGTACTCGATCAATTTTTCCACGAAGAGAAAGCTTTATCGAGTCACCCTCTATTTCGTATGAAGCCCAGGATTCTGGATCATCCTCATCCCCAAAAGCTTGCTCATGAAGCCCCATGCCCTGGAATGAAGGAAGTACTTCGATCTCTGTTTTTAACATAGCGGCGATCAGGTTTTGCTCAACCTCTTCAAAGTTTTTAAAGTATAACTCCCCCCATTTATTGTGAAGTAAGTCTGCATCCAGATCCACTTCCTTCTCAACCAACAGTGCATTAGATATTTTTTCCAGTTTTTCCAGGGCTGCTGGGAAGTTGTCAACAGCCAATAAGAAGCCACCACCGCGACCAAATCGCTCTAAAACCTTGTGCACCAGATTGCCCACTTCGATCTCTTCACGTTCAGCAATATTGGTTTCAGCAGTTTCCAGTCGAAGTTTACGACTATACCAATATCGTTGGGGACATTTGATCAATTCATCAAAAGCTGAAGCTGAGATGTGAGCAAATTCGTGGATGTCATGCTCATACAGTTTGCCTTGCCACGCTTCTTGTCCCCTGGCTTGTTGTAGTTGGTTGTGCCTAATGTGTCGTTGTGAAGTTGGTGAGTTAAACAGCTTACCTGCCAATCGGGTATATTGCTGGTCAGGGGTTATAGGAGGTAGATTGGGGAAATCCAGTTTCTCCAAATACTGACAAAAGGTACTCTCCTGGAGCGCAGCCCCATCAGAATTACGAGAAGGTGCTGTGAGGTGCAAGTGACCCCGGGGGAAACTGAGCCATTGCTTGAATAGATAAAGATTTAAAAACCAGGGGTTCAGGGCTGCAGGTTTAAGATAGGGATTGGTATTTATGGTCAGAGGAAATTGACCCTCAGTAAGACCCATTACAAATAGATGACCGGACTTCAAATTCAGGGTGTCCAGGAGAGAGATGACATCGATACCAAAACCCTGACTGGATGAGGCCACTTCAACGCCACGCAACCTCTCTCTCAATTCTCGATTCAGATCACCAAGACTCCCCTTGCGACTTAAATATCTTTCCCAATCATTTCTCAAACCAAGAATTGCATTTTTTAATGATGTATAGGATTTAGAGGCCACACTACCTGCATCGAGACGATGGGCAAACTGGAAATTTTTGAGGACATCAAGCAACCAATCAGCCGCTTCCACCAAACCCAGTGACTTTCCTGTTTGCCATGTATCTGATAGAAATTGAACCAGAGCTTTGGCCGTTTCCTGAAGTTTGGGATGTGAGACCAAGTCTGGCAGTGTTTCACTGACCAGTGTCACTCCAAGCTTTCTCATTTCTATATCAAGTTTTAATCTTGCATATCCTTCTGACCCGCTGGGAATGACCAAAGGATGGAGCCAGACAGACATGGCCAGGTCCCAGGAAACGTGTTGCCGTAGTCGACCCTGTATGAGTGCAAAGGCCAATTGGGTAACTGGTCGTTCCATAACTGGTTCACGCTTGCTGAGACGCACCGAGATGCCCTGTTGATCAAAGACCCGTTTTAAAGCGGGGACATACCGCTCCATGGAAGAGACGGCGATGCGGATATCAGCTGGTGCAACATCGTTTTCGATTAATTGCCTGATTTGATCTCCCACCAGAACCGCTTCTTCATAAATAGAAAAACAAGGTGTATAACTATGATTCATATCCCTGGAGGGCATTTCATCCTGAGACATCCAATCCACAATGGACATGTTGAATCCTGATAATGGCTTCCCACCCTGAAGAGGATCGAAAAAGATGAGATCATGATCATGGGCCAGATTTTTCAGGAAGTCGTAATCTGACGGAGAGGTTGAGTGAATTGAGTTAACAATAATTTTTCTGGAGGCTGCAAAATGCTTTAAATCAGATTTTTGTCCAGGTGTCTGTATGGATTGTTTTTCACACCACTCCAAAAATTGGTTAAAGAGCTCCTGCTTCCCCTCGACGACAGATTCACCACCAGTTGCTTTATAAAAAGCCTCTGCCATGCGGTTCACCACACCCCATTGCATACGTTTACCTGAGAGTTGCGCTATCCCCAATCGAGTCAGATATGGTGTCAGTCTGCGTCCAGCCGGCTCCGTCATTTTGCGAACGTCACCCAGGGTCATAATTTGCAATCTGGGATGATTTAGTCCCGCTTTTGCCAGTGATTGGGCCAACAACTCGCCACTATTTTTAGTTGGCTCTATAAGCAGTATTTCAGCCAGGGCATCCTGACGTTTTAAAATATCGATCAGACCCGGGTTTAGATCCTGAGCGCCCGGCAATACTGGCCTTAAGCCTTGTCCATGTTCATAATTCGCCAGACCATCAAAGTATCGCTCCTCCTCAAAGGTGATGGGAATCAGTGTGTCAAACCGATTGAAGTAAAGTTCTCCCCGGGCTTCAATTCCATACAAATACTTGAGCATCCAGAGGTAGGTCTGAATTTGATACCAATATGCGTGCTGCTTTAATTTATCCTGGTCCGGTAATTCTTTATCAGTCTTGTAATCGAGAACAACCCACTCATCACCAGATTGATACAGCAAATCAATGATACCCGTTACTTTGAACATATGGGTTGTGCTTTTCAGGTAGCCAAAAACTGGCAATTCAGGTAGTCGATTGATGCCTGACAAAACAGCCAGTCTTTTTGCAAGATCGCTATCTCGGTAAATAGTCAGGCATTCTCGAAGGTCTGTGAGAAAGGGCTTCTGTGCTTCTTTCTCTACAAGGCCCTCATCCTCAAGAAATAATTTTATCTCCCCATCAAAGTTCTCAGGAATAAACCATTTCATTTCCATAGCCATGTGTAGCAATCGGCCAAAAGTGAGAGCTGAGGTTTCCAGCCCCAGATCTTCACCGACTTGGCGTTCATCCGAGCCTGTGTATTGGCGCTGATCCATCCATGTCATAATGGTGTGGGGAGAAATTTCACGGTAGACCAGAGCTGGCATGACAGGTTCTACTGGAGTAAGCTCAGCACCCATTTTTATGGGTTGGGCAGCTTCCGAATGAAGAATATCTGAGCCCAGTGTAAGATCATAAATCACATCCTCATTTGATCTTTGCATCCACTCCTTTTTTAGGGCCGTGGGATCGCTATTGGCAAGATCCTTGTCCAATTCCAGGTCAAAGACAGGTTGCAGATACCGGCTCCAGCGCGAGGAGGACATGGCTTTTGTTTCGGGTTTAATTTTTGCAATAAAGGCCACGCCATACTTTGCGCGGGTCACCGCCACATAGAATAATCTTTTATCTTCAGCTTCCTCCTCAGCTATAGTCTGTGCTTTAATACGCTCGTACATCCAGGTTTTGTAACTTGCATTTCTTGAATCCAGAGTTATTCCGGCCTGCCAGTCAGAGCCATCCCGACCAACAAAAATACCACTGGTGTTATTGGGGGAGGGTGACTCCATCCCCGGTAGAAGAACAACAGGAAATTCCAACCCTTTGGCTTTGTGAATAGTTAGAATCTGGACACTGGCAGCTCCCGGTAATTCTGCCTGTCCAGCATCACCATGTTGAATCTGATATTTCATGTACTCA
This sequence comes from Candidatus Neomarinimicrobiota bacterium, assembly GCA_016784545.1. Classification (NCBI taxonomy): domain Bacteria; kingdom Pseudomonadati; phylum Fidelibacterota; species Fidelibacterota bacterium. Next base: position 48,396 of record JADHUM010000020.1, on the reverse strand, counting down.
TGAATTTCGCGAATGCCCAATCCATCCAGGGAAAGCTGGTGCATCGTATGAATGATGCGATCGATATTTGCCAATCGCAGAACACCCCCAGTTTCTGATATCCAACTCAGTCTCCTCTCATCCTCAGAAACTATTCTTTCAATGAGACGATCCAGAGGTTCGCGGGCACTGGCCTGTTGCCACTCTCTGAGTGTGTTACAAATTTCTGGATGTAATTGATTCAACCCATTCCAGACCCATCCTGAGCTGCTCCTATCTTGCGCCGCATCCTTTAAGCGCTGGATGTCTGCATCTTTCATCACAAAGAAGGGGCTACGTAATATTCCTACCAGAGCCAGATCATCCAGAGGGTTTACCAGCACGCTAATCAAATGATAGATGTCAAAGCTCTCTTGTTGCTTGAATAATCCCTTACTGGACAGGACCTCAAATTCAATTCCCCTTGATGTGAAAATTTTGATATAGTCGAGGATGGGCGTGAAGGCTTTAAGGAGGATTCCTATGGAAGGACCACGCCTGGGTTCCAATCCATTATCTTTGATCCATTTCAGCCACTCCAGAGTCAGATCCGCTGTCTTCATGATGTCAACTGAATATCCTCTGGAAGCTTCATCATCTAGCACAATATTCACTTCACAGCGAGATATATCAGTATATTCATCAGCATATAGCGTGCTTTTCGCTGCACTTGTCTCGCGAAACACAGTTTCATATAATTCGATATTCTCGCGGTCCTCATCGCCTGGAAAGGCTGAACCGATTAATGGGTTCACAACTGATGACACATATTTTTGAGTAGAGCGATAGGTTTCGTCGGCAGTAAGCACCCACCCGCCACCAGCATCAATTATGTTTCTGACACGATTCATGACCTGGACATCGGCCTGATTGAATCGGTAAATGGACTGTTTGGAATCACCCACGATGAAGAGTCCCTGATTGCGCAGGATCCCCTGGCCAGCTTCTCCAATGAGTCTTACAATATCCCAACGGACATCATTGGTGTCCTGGAACTCATCAAAGAGAATATGCTGGTACCGTTTACCATATACAGCAGCTACTTCCCTGTTCTTTAAAACCTCTCTGGTTCTGAGCATAACCTCATTGAAGCTGAGAATACCTTCCCGGCGGAGACGTTGGTTGAGTTCTTCAAGGTACCCCAGAAAGAATTTTGCGAGATGATGATTCACAAGACAGGCCTCTATATCCCATACATTGGGAATCTCAAGCATGAGGGTTTCGTAGGGTAAAAGTTGCTCGGCTCTGTCTTTAAAAGCTCTCAAGCGCAATCTGACCTCATCCTTAAATGCTTCAGGCCAGACTGCTGATGGAACGGAGGGATTCTTTAGATAATTTTTTCTATCATTGGTTAAGGCGATTCGCCGAGTGAACTCAAGCAGTTCCAACCCATATCTATAATCATCTTCAATGGGATTACTCAAAAACTCCAGAAGATCTTGGAGTGAAACATACTGTGAATGGGAAGTATCCAGTACCTCTTTTGCAGAGGGGAATCTATCCACCAATTGAATTAGTGCTGACTCTATCTCCTGTACCACATCTGGGAGTGGATGCTTCCTTTTAAACTCAGCTTGTAAATCCTCAGGAGATGTTGTGCTCTGATGCTCCAGCCAGCTCGTCAGGAGCTGAGTATGGGACTGAAATTTCTTGATGTATTCACTGATATGCCAAACTGAAAGATGCTCTAACAATACTTGTAAGTCTGGGTCCTTGTTGCGACTACATGTTCCCAGATACTTTTCCCAGGTTTCCAGTTCCATGCGCTGCGTGTCAGCCTCATCTTCAATTCTGAATTCTGGATCAATATCCAGACGCTCTGCTTGTTCTCGCAAGATTTGAGCGCAAAATGAATCAATGGTGGATATGGCATTTTTTGAAAATGTAGAGCGCAAATGCATCTTGGTGCTCTGGGGGGCAGATCGCAAATATGCGCCAAAACTATCAGTAACATTGTCCAGCGCCTCATCATTAAGCAATGTATTCAGGTCTTCATAAATACGTGCCGACATCTCCGCCGCAGCTTTGCGGGTAAAGGTGATGACCAGGATATTTGAAGCATCTTTCCTGGGGAGTGCTGTACCCTCGTGTTGCTGCCTGGCGAAATCATCCATGATAGTTGAATAGCGCTTGGAGAGTAACCAGGTTTTTCCAGCTCCGGCACAGGCCTCAATAAATATGTTTTTATTGAGGTCAAATACTTTGCTTAAATCAATACTCATAATGTTTTAATTTTGGGAAGGATCAATCTGTATGTTATAACTGGTTTAGCACAAACTATATTGCTAGAAAAAAGAGCGGTCGTCAGGGGGTTTGATCAATAATAGTCAGCAACCTTTGGGAGAAGTCCGGTTTCAGATCATCCAGATATTTTGCCACTCCCGGCATGGCGCATATTCTATGTACACCCTCCTCCAGGGCCAGGATCCCATTCTCGTCAAGCGTTCCCGCATCAGCTTCCTGACATTGCGCCTCAAATCCCTGGAAGGCTGCATTAACCATAAGTGTCATACTGAGTTCCTCATCTGGACCACTTGCTGCTATCCCTTTTGATAGCTTGGCCCACAATACGGGTTGATCCATAAAGTCGTGCATTATGTCGTCTGCTTTACCACTTCCGGACTTTTTCGCTGTGCCCCGCATCAGTTTTGTATTATTGTAAATTTTATAGGCTAAAATGATAAACAATACAATTGTGATTGCAGCTGCAAAAATATCTATTACGCTCATGCATTCCTCTCAAGCAATTAGATTTATTAAAATACTCAGTTTTAAGTATAACTGAGGAGTATAACTTAAAACTTAAATTGTCGGACTAGCCTGTAAACAAGTCCAATATATTACCAAGAGCGCTTGTCTCGGATTTATAAATTTCCGTATACCTGCAATTTACACAGGTGACTGTTGTAAATTTTTTGTTCTGGACATCAAATATTTTGGAAAGCCCACCACCCGTAGCGGCAAATTGACCCGTTTCATATTCATTGTTTTTACACTTTGGACAATGCCAATTACTATGCTGCATGAAGCCATCCCTATTGTTGTTCTCATTGAAGAACGTTAACCATTGAAAACGGCCAGGTTCTCAGAATCGCAAATATGTGGATGAATGTAGTTACCAGAACTCCAATCTACAATACTCATGCTCCAACGGCATAATACCCTCATTGTCATGACTTCCTGGGCTTGAGCTGAACCAGGGTTGCCCCCAAAGCCGCGATTCCCATCCCTATTCCTTCCTGTGTAGTGATTTTTTCATCCAGGAAAAACCAGGCCAGAAAGGCGATTTGGATCAACATAGTACCGTTGATGATACTTGATTCCATGGCTGAGATGGAGCGCAGCGTATGATTCCATAGTGTAAAAGCAAAAGCAGTGTTCACAACGGCCAACCAGATCAGATAAAACCAGTTCTGTGTGCTAATCGTTGGAATCCCAGTGTACAAAAACCCAGTAAGCAATAATATGATTGAACCCACGCCCATGCTGATAAAGGTAATGACTACGGGACTAATATTGCGTTGGCGATTAATCTCTCTTCCAAGAATTCCAGCCCCTGAGTTCGCTAGCACCCCAAAAGCCATAACCATCAAGCCCAGCCCTTGATTCCCTTCAAATGAGATCGGGAAGAAGTAAAATATAATTCCGACTATAAAAATGACTGTTCCAAACCACTGTAACTGGCTGGGAGTTTCATTGATAAATAATATGCCCATGATGGCTACAACTATGGGTGTAAAATTTAACATGAGACTCACACTCACTGCGGGTAAAAGGGATAGTCCCAAGAACTGGGTGCCCTGAGTAAGCGTATAAAATACAAATCCCAGAAGCAGCAACTTGCTCCGCTGTTGGGAACTGAGTCCCCTGATTTCCTCTATGTATTTCTTTTTGAAGATAAAGGGCAAAAAACACAGAAAAGCCAGGAAGTACCTTAATCCAGCATAAGTGATAGGTGGAATATCTGCCAGACCCCATTTGATAATGATAAATGATGTGGACCAGAGAAAGGTCACCAGCAAAGCCTGGAAAACTGCAAAAACGTGGTGGAGTCGGTGATCGCTCACTATTTGCTCGACATGAGGGAAGGTTTGCTCAGATACTTTTCAAAAGCTTTGGTATCTGGCGAAGGTTTTCAAGTCCACCTAGTCGGCTTCCCTGATTTCTTGGACCTGAGTTTGGCTGATAATTATGAATACTGGTTTACCAGGTTAGAATTATTGAGTGGAAGTGAGAATGTGAAAACGGTTCCTGTTTCTGCTGCAGAAATGAAATTCACTTTCCCACCCAGGATTTTTTCACCAAACAATTTCATGGAGAAGGTTCCAATTCCACGACCGGAATTGGCCTTGGTGCTGAAATTGCGCTGGAATATCCTGAGCTTGATTTCTTCTGGTATAACCTGATCATTATGGATACTGAAGTTGATGGTGTCTGCTTTTTTATAAAAGTTGACTTCTACCTTTTCGCCCACCTCCGTGGCTTCCAGGGCATTGGTAATCATGTTGGCCATTACACGCTGAAACAGGGATACGTCAGTTTGAATCTGAAGATCACCCAGATCATGAGAAATAATCAGGTGTTTGGATTCCTTTACTGGATGATTCACAAACAAAGCGTGGAGGTCTTCCTCAAGCTGATTAAGTGATATGGGTTGTGGAACCAATTGGTAGGAATCAGTTTCACACGCCAGCAAAAATCTTTGAATCTCAACGGCCTTTTGCAGTCGTAGCGAGGAGCGACGCACAATATCTACCATGGCTGAGTTATGGGAATCACGTGCCAATAATTCACTGGCCCCCACCAGCCCGGAAAGCATGTTATTAATATCATGAAAGAAAGTTCTTTCCAGAGCGGCCCTTTGCTGTTCCAGGGTGATGTCCTGAAGAAAAAGCATAACAAATCTTGTATTATGAATCATAACTGGATGAGATCGTACTTTTAAAACCAGATCGATTTCACGATTGTGATTCAGTGCTTTCAGAGCACAAGTGTCTTCAATGGGTTTGTTTTGCTCCAGGCTTGCCACTATGGATTTAGCTGCTCCACAGGTTGAACAATACTTGGTGGTTCCGCAACCTGCGGGTGGCTCATTTGCATGGACGCAATTCAAGGCATTTCCTGGTCTCAGGCCAAGAGCATGTATTGGATCCTGAATTCCAAGCATTTTTAGGAATGAGTCATTGAGTGAAATGATTTGCCGCTGTTCGTTTAAGACGGCCAACAGTCCTCCCACCGTCTCCATGAGACCTTCCATAACAGCACTTTGATTGAAGATTTCAACTTCCTGGTGAAGCCTTTCCTCCGTTGCTTGTTCAGCAGGTGCGAAATATGTGTCCATGGTTTGGCTCCCTTGTATCGACTATGTATAAATATACTCTTTTACGGGTAGCAGATCGAACTTTTCAGAAGCAGTAACCCCTATTTCATGAGGATTTTAACGACTCAAGTACTTGATTGATATCTGGTAATGATTCTGAATTTTTGAAGTGGGTCATACGCCGGTAGATTTCTGCTGCAGCAAGGTGAAAGCCATCCGGCAATCCTGATGCTTGCATGGTGGCGGCTATTTCTTCCATTTCCCCGGAGAAGCGCCAGGCCTTGGCCGTAACACGGCGGAGTCGATTGTGGGTGCGTTCAGTAAAATCAGATCCACCACGTGACCATTGTTTTTCCATCTCTTCACGAATCCCCATTTCATCTGCTGCAGCCATGATGGCGCAAAGTAAAGCTGTTGATCCTTTTGTATATGCAGCAAAGCTCATTTTTATAGCTGATGCTCTGCCAATTTCAGGTCCCATGAGCTCGGTCTCCAGCAATCCTCCTTGAAAGCAATTCGCCACTTCAGCGGCTTTCTGACCTGCAAGGTAGAGCCACGTGCTCTCAGCTTCCCAGGCAGGACCCCCTATGATCCCACCATCCACAAACTCAATATCTCTTGAGCTCATTAATTGATATATGGATTTTGCTTTCTCAGGAGATATGGCATTTACATCGGCAAAGATACCCGTGAAGGAACACTCAAGAATCTGGTGAGCAACATCCAGTACTGCATGGGGAGGGCATACGGAAATGATAATATCACAGACCTCACACATTTGACTAAGAGATTGCGATTGGGATAGATTGTGGACGTCAGCCCGTTTCCTGGTTTCCTCACTGCGCCCCTTTGGAACCCAATAGGCCTGGTGACCTGTCGCCTGCGCTGAGACAGCCAGGGATATTCCCATGGCACCTGGATGTAAGAAACCGATATTCATGCTTATTTACCTGTTATCCAAAGACCTATACTCCGAGAGCTTCATCCTCGGTGACTTTTTCCGGGGTGGACTTTTCTAAATCCATCTCGGGGTTTTCAACCAGATTTTTCAACAATTCAAGAGCCTTTATACTGTAGAATCCATCATTGATTCGCTCATCGAAACTATATTTAATAGTCATCATATCCTTGACAGCTGGTCGACCTCGTTCATCCAGAGCCATACGGGGCTCGTTTGTGCCCAAGGCCATGAAAATGGGAGCATTACCCCACTCATATAAATGATGATATGCTGGCTGCAGACCGATGCTGCCAAGATTTGCAATGAAGACACTGCTATAGAGCTCGTCTGCCTTAATCATACTGCGAGGTAGCCACCCAAAATGATTAAGGGTTCTCAACAGCCAGGTGAAGAAACTGACCATAAACATGGGAAAAAGGAACACCAGGTCCATTTCCTTATCAGAAACAGATTTGGCTCCTTCGCGACCTTTCTTGATGCCACCCTGTATTTCTCGAACTGTCTCTTCAAATGTCCAATCTGGATTTATTTTCTTTTTAACCACAACCAGGGGCGCATCATCATTCATTTCTTTTTTCATGGAAAAACTAATCCAGATGCCATCGCGCTGGTAGATACGACGACCTGCAACAAACCTGTTCAGGCCAGGTCGCTCATTCAAAACCTGTGCAGATCTCCAAATAATCAAATGTAAAATACTGGCTTTCAAGCCTGTCTCTTTCTGGAAATTCTCTACAAATTTCCAGGCTTTTTCTACCTCGACATGTTGCTCATAATAAACTGTTGATTCCGTCCTGCCATGCATGAGAAATGGCATGATCCTGCGTGTGTTTGACAAGTTTCTAATAAATTTTCCATCAGGTCTCCAGCGAAAAGGCATAATCAACTCCCGTCTAATATTCAAGAATATAACTAAACTGCATGGCGCGCTCCAAGGAACGCTCTCGGGCTCCCACATTTCTCCAGGTATACGCAATGCTGGAATCATCATTCAAGGCAAACTGGAAGCCCATATTCCAGGTCATCCCCACATCTTTCAAAAAGACATGATCAAATTCTATGGTGGTCATAAGCCGTCGGGTAATTTGTTGCTCAACCCCCAGAAAGAGAAAGGCGTCCTGATTCCCATCATAATAATCAGAAGTTTCGTGGTAGGCATATAAATCGGTCAATGCAAGACCACCGCTAAGTCGTCCTCGCCCAAGGTGCAATTTTTTAAATCGCGCGTATTTATATGAAGCAACGACATAGGCATTGCGGGGAGGGCTCCACCGATGTTCCACAATTTCAACGGAATTCGTATCCTTTGTCACCGTCCAATTTCTGCTGTTGCTTTCTGCACCAACTGCCAGGGATGGTAGAATCTTCCCTTTTTGCTCCCAGATACGAAACTTGGTACTTACAAAGGGCAATTCAAATCCAAAAGCATCCACATCGTGGCCAAGAAATTGGTTCACCTGCAGCTCTGCCCCAAACTCCCATCGATTCCATATACTAACTGAACCTGCCACTCTGAGATTTCCCTGAGCATCATTCTGGATATCCAGACCTATAAATCGATTATCAATGACATCTGCTGTAGGAACATCTATTAGTCTCCGTACTCGAAAGGGATATGCCTGCGGTAATAAATGGAATTCTCCGCCGACCTCCCCTGACCGATAATCAGAACCGGTCAAACGCCGAGCTCCGATATAGCGTTTCATCCAGTAGTCTGTATTTACCGGTACTTCCGTCACCCCTGCAGAGGTGCTGGCATGAATCATTTTATTGCCTTCAGTATAGACACCGACATGACTCACGCCCTTGCCCAGGGTATCAAAGAATATCAGGTCGCCATATTGAAGTTCATCTCTGGACACTTCGTCACCAACAGTATATTGGCTGCGAGATGTTCTGGGAATGATGATACCCTGATCCCTATACACCCCAGATGTAAATCCCGAACAATCAACACCTCGTCCAGGCTCAGTACCACCCCACCTGTAGGGAGTGCCCATGTATTTATCAAATGACTTATCCATTTTGTTTTTATTCAAGTCATCAAATACTCCAACTTTCTGTGAACTACAAGCGTTCAGTAGAACAGCAAAAATGATGATACTTAGAGGTAAAAACTTTCGTTGCATCAACGCGCTCCCATTTGTTTTCAAGTCTGAAATGTACCAAAAATATAGTTGCTTTCCCGAGAGGTGCAACCATGAGTTCCGCCCCTGGGCTTTATACAGATTTTTGCTCCCTTAATAATCCCAGTCTGGATGGGGATTGGGGAGACATAGCACTTCGTCCAGATCATGAATTAGCTTTTCTGGACCACTCAAATTACCAGTCGCTGACAATCCGCTTGCTGGTCTGACCCCCAGCCATAATCTTGTAAATGTACCTATATCCGCCACCAGAGTCGGCAGTGCATTATCAAAGCCTGCTGCCACCTTAGACCTTGGCCCAAGTTGAATCGCGTATTCTCCAGCACATCCTCGCCATGTCATTTCTGGATCAATGAGTTTTTCCAGAGGGTCGCTGAGATCCAGATTAAAGCTCAAGGATCTTGAATTCAGATGTGTGGCTTCAATACAGGCTTCCAGGTTGCAGATTCTGGTCTGCCAGTACGCTGAAGCTCTATTGATATGCTCAAACTTGGATTTCTCCGTCACAATTCTTGACCTGAAAGGGTTTTGAATTAAATCCTGAAGTTGTATCCCGGCAGGTTCTCGCATTTTGACAAGTCGAATTTGATCTCCCAGTGATTTGATCAAAGCCATCAATTCAATGAATTGTTCCATTGTCTGATATACCAATACATTGATGACGAGAGGACCATTTTCATCATTACTGGTTCCCCAGAAAAAGTGAGTCAATTCACCCTTGATTCCATCGCAATAACCCAGACCAAAGCCCTTCTTCATCCATGCCAGCTCCGCTTCAACGAGGGACTCAGGGAAAAGCGTAACACCGCCATGCCGGGTTTTTCGGGTTTGAATTGCCTGGTGAATTATTTTCAAGTCATTGCGAGTGAGACGAAGGGGTGGTCGGATGCTTTTGTCAATTGTAATATCAGCTGGATCAAAACTCATCCAATGCTCATATGAGCCAGTTCCGTACCCCAATTGATCATAAAACCCCTGCTCAAATATCCCTAGGGTAGATACGATAGCACCCGCTTCCGCTTCCTCAGCGATGAGTTGGGCGGTCAGTTTTTTCGCCAAGCCCTGTTTGCGGGCTATTCTGCTTGTGGTAACTGAGGTCACGACGGAAAGTGACAACTCCTCATTCAGATATTGGATTTTTCCTGGATTTGCAGTGACCAGACATTCAGCACTCCCATTCAAGTCAGCGACCAAAGCTCTTCCCACTCTGAGAAAGGCATCCAGTAATTTTTCATCAGAACTATCATCAAGCCATTGGACCTCATGCCAGATTCTTCTGGCAGCTTCAAGGTCTTTGTCATGATTATATTTTCTATATGTATACATGCGGGGAATTCCCTATAATACGATTCATTCACTAACAGATATTCTACTAAAACAGCTATTCACGCGATGAAGCAAAAAATATAGTGATGGAGTGGGGTTGTGCAATATTCTGTTTTGAAGCTTGAGGGAGGAGATCCTCCCCTGCCGGTTTAGATTATTTGACACAGATCATCTACTATGATGAGGATTGCTCTTGATAAAAATGAAATATTACTTAATTGATTCAAAAACGTATGAACAAGACAGGCATATAAGTTTATAATTGTAAGATATGATGAAACAGTTCCAGGCCAGGGGTAGTCAACAAAAATTTAAGCACAGGTTGTATATCGCTACAATCGTGTCGCTGACATTTATTGTGGGGATTTTTACCTGGATATTCTTTTTATCAAAAGACCTACCCTCCCTGGATGAGCTGGAGCGTTATGATCCCGACCTCATTACCCGTATTGTTTCTGCTGACGACCAGGTAATTCAAGAGTTATTTACCACACAGAGGACCCTGGTTAAATCCAATGAAATCCCACCTCATGTTAAGAAAGCGCTCATCGTGACTGAGGATCAGAGATTTTACAGCCATTGGGGTATGAACTTGTTCCGTACCGTTTATAACCTCACGTTGAACATGGTAACGGGCGAGATTCATGGTGGTTCTTCCTCATTGACTCAACAATTAGCCCGTAGTCTGTATGCCCGCATTGGATTTAAGCAAACCTATCTGCGAAAGATTCGTGAATTGATCACTGCAGTCCAGATTGAGCATACATTTACCAAAGAAGAGATCCTGACCATGTATCTGAATACCGTGTATTTCGGACATGGCACCTATGGTTTGCAGGCAGCGGCCAGTAAATATTTTAACAAACGGGTTGAGAATCTTACTCTGGATGAAGGCGCCATTCTAATAGGAATGCTACGGTCACCGGCCTACTATTCGCCCATTACCCATCCAGATCGATCCAAGCATATCCGCAATGTAGTGATCAACAACATGTTTCGTGAAAAAGCCATTAATGCAGTCGAGCGGAACTACTTCAAATCTTTACCCATTGAAACCTATGATCCCGATAGCGTAGATGTCGGAAATGTGGCTCCTCATTTTGGCGAATTTGTACGTCGCCAGCTTGAAAAAGAAGATGATGAGCTGGGTGTAGATCTTTACCGGGATGGATTGACTATTTACACCAGTCTTGATACCCGTATGCAGACCATAGCCAATGTGGTTGTAGCCAAAGAGCTGGATCGAGTCCAGGCCATTTTTGATGAACGCATGATGGATGAAAATTCAAAAGCTTTAGCCGATATTCTCGAAAGGCACAATATTGATCTCAACATTGATACCGTTCGACTGATGATTTCTGATTCGCTTGAAATGCCCTATCAGATTGAAAATTTGTTGACAGTTCAGGCACAATTGATTTCTCTCGATGTGGAAACGGGTGAGATAAAAGCCATGGTGGGTGGAAAAGATTTCAGCAAGTCCAAATGGAATCGTTCTACCCAGATGAAACGTCAGCCGGGCTCATCGTTCAAGGCCTTCCTCTACACAGCCGCAATCGACAATGGGTATCCAGTCACAACCACCCTTTTAAATCAACCTGTTGTCATCAAGCTGGGCGCCAATGATTCAACGGACTGGCGACCCAAGAACTATGATTTAAGCATGGGGGGGGAAACCACCATGCGTGAAGGAATTAGGCGCTCACTCAACCTTATCGCTGTAAGAACTATCCAGGAACTCATCGCACCTGCAGCTGTGGTTGAAAAAGCCAGGGCCATGGGAATTACCACAAGATTATACCCTGGGGATGCACTGGCTCTAGGCGCCTCAGGAGTCTATCCAATTGAAATGGCTGCAGCCTATGCAGTTTACCCACGACTGGGTATATGGGTTCAACCCCTTGGCATTCTATCTATTCAGGATCGTTTTGGGGGCGTTCTGCGTACTTATAATCCAGAGCGTAAAGAGGTGTTGGGGCGTGGGACATCCTATGTCATGTTGTCCCTGCTAGAAACAGTTGCCAACCGAGGAACCGGTGTAGGAGCCAGAACCAGGTTTGGATTTCAGGAACCTGCCGGTGGAAAAACTGGAACAACGACTGGCTTTACTGATGCCTGGTATGTTGGATTTACCACACGCTTGTCCACCGCTGTTTGGGTAGGTATGGACGATGCGTCCATCAGTCTGGGTCCTCGCATGTCTGGATCTGCGCTGGGAGTGCCCATTTGGGCTCAGTACATGAAGGCAGTCTATGATAGTCTGGAATGGGAACGCGAGGAATTTGTCGTTCCTGAAGAGTCAGTTGTGTTTACCAATGTTTGTTCTGAAACCCACAAATTAGCAACTCAGTATTGTACTCCGGAGCGTGAAGTCTTTTTACCTGGAACCGTCCCATCCCAGAGTTGTGATGTTCACGGTAATCGCTCAAAACCAAAAGTCATCGACTTCTAAGCCAGGATTGGCTGAGCGTCGTTACACTCCCTCGCCTTACTTCGTTTCGAATCCTGGCCTTGAGAAGCTCTATACTCTTAAAAAAACTTAAAACGAGAAGTGCTTGATTGATTCGCCTTGTTCTGCAATATGAGTCATGGCTTCAATGCCAATATCCAGGTGTAGGTCTACATATTTCTTGGTGACACTTCTATCAAGAGCCTCGGTCTTTATTCCATCCGGCACCATGGGCAGATCACTGACCAGCAGCAGGGCTCCACGGGGAATGTTATTCGCCAGCCCGGTTATAAAAATGGTGGCCGTTTCCATGTCAATGCCTATGCACCTTGTTTCTCTAAGATATTCCTTGAATTTTTCATCATGTTCCCAGACGCGGCGATTGGTAGTATAAACGACACCTGTCCGATAATCCAGATCTTGTTCAACCAGAATTTGTGAAATGTATTTGTGTATCTTAAAGCTGGGCATGGCTGGTACTTCTGGCCGGAGGTAATCATTACTGGTTCCCTCACCTCGGATGGCTGCTACGGGGAGAATAAAGTGGCCGAGCTCTGTGGATTGTTTTAATCCTCCGCATTTTCCTAAAAAGAGAACGCCATAGGGGTCTATAGCTGAAAGCAAATCCATAATGGTGGCTGCATTGGCAGAACCCATTCCAAAATTAATTATGCTCAAGCCATCCTTATTGGTGGCCACGCTCATGCTGCGATCTTCACCAAAAATTGGGACATCGAACCTACGTGCAAATTTGTCGACGTAGTTTTTAAAGTTTGTGAGTAAAATTCTGTCGCCAAAGGCTTCTGGTTCCACTCCTGTATAACGAAATATCCAATCTTTGACGATTGCTTGTTTTGTATCCATGCCAATAATCTAACCTGCATCACCAATGTCCAAAACAGTTTGCTAGAATATGTATAGACGCACATTGGCAAACAAAGCTGCCGTTTCAGACCCAGATATTTTTCATGACATGATCATGGTTGGGTCGTGGATGTGGGTAAAGTCTAAAGTCTAAAGTCTAAAGTCTAAAGTCTACAAAGCCCCCACTCTAGACTTTCGACCTTCAGACCTTCGACTTTCGACTTATTACGATCGGCCTGTCCTATTGGTTCGATAACTAACAGAATTTTGATATTCCCCTGACCGTCTTAACGAAAGGAGAACAAAAGTCTTGTCATCAATGTCACCTGCGGGGAAATTCGAGGACATGTTCAAAAATCCAAAATATTACATGGTATACTTATTTCTTACCGCATTTATGGTTTCCTGTACCTCCCACGCTGTGATTTCTCCAGACCCCTTGAAGCCTGAAGAAAGCTATAAGGGTGTTGTTCTTTCAGCTGAAAACATGATTCCACAATTTGTGTATAGGAAGGGTTTGGGGCAAAACATGGATGGTGGCATCCGAATTGGTATGTTGCCCATGCATGGGAGCGGTGTTGATGCTACCATCAAGCTTAGAGATGAGGGATCCAGGTTGCATACCATGAATTTTGCAGCCACTTACGCCGACCAGAGTGCTTTTGGAGCAACCTACTATAATGTTTCCCGAAAAGATCGAACCAAGACTGTCCGTCGAGATGGGAAAGTATTCAAGCAGACTGAGGTAGATATTTTTAACTACGGCTATCTTGGTCTTCGATATAATTATATCCCCTCCGGTTTATGGGGTGATAATGTTCATCTCTTTGGGTTGCTCTACGGAATGAATTTTCGAAAAACCTGGGGCTTTGAATTTGGATATTTCCATGATTTTTCAGGTCGGACGCCAGTTTCTGATCTAAATTTAAACCCCAAATATGCCCCCCTCTCTGGAATTTCCATGAGAGTCTGGTTTGGCCAGTTGATCAAAATTTGAGCCCTCTATATCTATATCACTAATATATCTCATTTTCATGTCATCAAGAATGCTTCAGGCAATAGGCTTGAATTGGTTCTGAGCTAGCTCTATATTTGGTGTTTAACCAGAGAAATTCCCGCATTATTATTCGTGCCGTTTTTTTTCTGAAATGTTTAGTAACGGTAGTAAGCCTAATTAAGGTCCATGATCAAATGAATACTAAGGAGTATACCATGAAACGATTGTTCTCTAACGGATGGGTTTTTGTCCTCATCATGCTGCTGGCAACTGGTGCCTTTGCAGACCAGAAGGTCACACCAACATCTGCCTGTGATGTATGTCTGAAGACATCTGCTGACGGTACGCTGGATGTAAATTGGAATGCTGAGACAATCGCTAGTTCATCGCTCCGGGATGAAGAGGCTGTGTATCACGATGGCTCTTTTGAAGGTCAAATTGGTTGTGGTGGAGGTTGCGGTTTCAGCGTACGCTTCACTGCTGAAACACCCATCTTTCTCACTGGCCTGACACTGTATACTCAGGGTGGAAATGCAACCGCTGCAGTTGTAAGCATCTATACCGATGCGGCCTCTGCTGTTGCTGGCCCACCAACATTACCCATCGGCCCAAATGACGGGACTGCTCTTTGGGAATCTGATCCAATGGACCTTACTACCACCGGTGATCCCACATCACAGTTTGATATTGTCCTGGACAATCTGGTTCTTGAAGCCGGTGATTACTATGTTGTGGTCTGGGAAAACAATTCTGGATTCCTCGGAATTGCCAGTGACTTACAGCCGAATTATTTAGATCGCAATTGGGCATACTCTGCCAATGGATGGGAAATGATCAATGATGCCGTTGGTGGCGACCCGACACTGGTTGGAAACTTTGGAATTTCAGCCACATACCTTCCCCAGGAAATTGAAGGTTCATACATGACTGTGGATACACGCAACATCAACTTTGGTGTCCTCCAGCTTGATGATGGTGCTGTCACAGCAGACGTTACCATTGGCAATATCGGACTTGATCCTTTTGATGTTACCGCGATTACCATAGCGGGTGCAGATTTCACCACATCACTGGTAACCCCTGTAACGGTCCCAGTAGACGGCTCTGTGGTATTTGATGTCACGCTGACTCCTTCAGCCGAGGGTGCAGTATCTTGTACCTATACCATTACCTCAACTGCTGATAACGTGACTGAAATAGTTGTGAACGTTTCTGCCATGGTCTATGATGGTCTTCCACAGTACATGATTTGGAATCCTTCCGCCTCAATCAGTGGAGAAGCCTTCCTTAGTGAACTCACAACCCTGGGTTACACTGCAGCGCTCACTACAGATTTGTTTATGTTTGGGGATCCAGCTGATGTTGGATATTCTGGAATTTTTGTATGCCTCGGTATGTATGGAAATGGCAACTATGCCCTGGATCCAAACTCAGGTGAAGTAAGTGCATTGGTGGCTTATGCTTCTGCAGGCTACCCGCTTTATATGGAAGGTGGCGACACATGGGCTTTTGATGCTCCTACAGCACTCCATGATTTTTTTGGTATTGAGGGCGTTGCAGATGGTTCAGGAGATCTCACAACCGTTGAGGGAGAGACACTCATCGATGGTATCGATCTGGCCTACTATGGGTTCAATAACTATGTAGATCATCTCGCCCCCCTTTCTCATGATGCCATGGTATTCCACGTCAATCCCGCTGATGGAGAACCATGTGGTATTGGAAATTTAACTCCAGGAGCCAATACCATTGGTACTTCTTTTGAATTTGGTGGTCTCACAGACAGCATTGGAACTGTAAGTGAACTTTTAGCTGAATACCTCGAATTTATGGCCATGGATTATACTGACCTCTGGGCACCCACAGTTGGTGGTGTCACACAGTTCACCTTTACCCTGGATACTCTCGGACCCTATACCATTGAAGCATATGTCGAGGACAATGTTGGTATCGCAAGTGTTTCACTTTTTTACAATCTCAATAATGGTGAATTCGTTGAAGTTGGAATGACAGACTCAGGTGATGGTATTTATACTGGTGATATTCCAGGACAAACTGCAGGCACAACCGTGGCTTACTACATCACCGCTACTGATGATACAGCAAATGAAGGGTTTGCTCCAGAAGGAGCGCCTGAAGCTTTGTTTGTTTTCAGTGTGGTATCGCATTTACCACCCGTTTTCGTAGAAGCTATTTCTGGTCTTGATGGTCAGGTTGATCTGACCTGGCTGGTACCTGGTACAGAAGCACCACCTCTGGTTGAATGTGCTGATTTCGCTGTTTCAGAACTACCCTTTAATGCAACTGGGACTAACGCAGGTTGGGGTGATGATTTTGATGTTAATTTTGGTGATGGTGAGGATGTGGCCTACCAACTCAATGTGATGGTTCCATCTACCTATACAATTTCTCTCTGTAACGGCACAGACTATGATTCTAAACTTGAAGTCTTTTTTGATGACTGTATAACCACAACCGGGTACTACATCGATGACGCATGTGGTCTACAGTCAGAGTTAACTGATGTTTATTTGGAAGCAGGCACCTATCTCATCGTTGTTGATGGTTATTCCGGTGCCACCGGCAACTACACACTCGATGTGTTCGAGCAAGTGGCTAGAAATCAAACCGAGACACCTATAGTAAATGACCTCCGTCATGAACTGGACAAGCTTCGGAATGATGGCATCGAAATTACCTCTGGCATCCTTAGCTCCAGTCCAAGTCGTTACTATACTCGCGAATTACGTGAGTTACTCAACTATGGAATCTACCGTAATACAATGTCACCTGTACTTATTGAAGCAGAAAATCTTGTTGAAGTAATTGGCCTGGAACCCTTAGCTTATTCAGATTTTCCTGTAGCCAATGAGATCACCTATTATTATAGAATTTTAGCTATTTATGATGATGGTGAATCTGCCTCTGAGCAGGTTGAAGCCATGCCAACCAATCATCCTCCTATGCAGCCGCTGAACCTGGTTGGCTCGGTTAATGACGAAACCAGTGAGGTAACCCTGACCTGGAATGCCAACACTGATTATGACCTGGTGGGTTATAATGTATATCGTGCAGAGGCACTGGTAGGGACTGTTACAGATCCCACCTTTAGCGAAATCGTTGCAGATGGCGCACACTCCTATACCGTTCGTGCCTACGATACGGGTGGTATGGAATCACCACCATCTGGTCATGTTCAGGTATTGGTCGGTGATGTCCCACCAAGTTACCCCAGTGCCCTTTCCGGTCTGGATGGTACCATAGAACTGAGTTGGATGCCTCCGGGGACAGAACTATTTACACTGACTGTCGAAATTTTGACGGATATTTTTGGTGGCGAAGTCTCCTGGGATATCATGAATCAAGCTGGTGAAGTTGTAGCGGGAACTGCCCCTGGCGAGCTCCTTGCCAACACACTTTATACCTGGGATGTCGAACTGACCCCCTCAACCTATACCTTTACGATTTATGATACATTTGGAGATGGAATCTACGCGCCTGCGTATTATAGCATCTCTTTGAATGGTGATTTGATCCACACGAGTGGCGGTAATTATGGTTATTCTGAGAGTGTCACCTTTGATGCTTTTGGTGTCATCGCCCTTAGACGTGCTCATTATGATGGTGTGGCAGAAGGTCCAAAGGGAACTGTACCGACAAATATTCAAAGCTTGAACATCGTCAGTGAGACCATCTTCGATAATTCATCCCTGAGGGATTTACGTGATTTACTCAGTTATGGAATTTATCGGAGTGAAACATCACCTGTGGTAGTTGATGAAGCACATCATGTGGAAACCGTCGGAATGGATCAGTTAAACTATACTGATTTTCCATTGGTGAATGGAACCACCTATTACTACATCATCACCGCCATTTATGATACGGGTGCCGGTCCCTCTGAAGAAGTATCAGGGATTCCTCAAAATCATCAACCCATGGTCCCTGTGAATCTTGCTGCTACCGTAGACAATGATCTCAATACAGTGACACTGGACTGGGATGATAATAGTGATTATGATCTGGCAGGATATCATGTCTATCGTGATGAAGTATTGGTGGGATCCTCAACAGCATCAACCTATGATGATGTTGTAGATGATGGTGCCTATTACTATACCGTCGCTTCCTTTGATACGGGTGATATGATTTCAGGTGTTTCTGACAGAGTGCAAGCTCTGGTTGGAGCTGTACCCCCAACTGATCTCACCGCTGATGGCGAATTCGATGATCATATTGAATTAACCTGGTTAGTTCCTGGGAATCCAGCACCAGGCCTCATGGATTGTGCCGATGAATTGATCCCATCCCTCCCCTTCATAACCAACGGCAGCACCGTTGGCATGGGTGATGACTTCGATGTAAGTGGTACTGACAATGAAGATTATGCCTACCAGCTGTTCATGTCTCAAGATGGTAGTATTGATATTACCCTCTGTGGACCAAACATTGATTATGATGCAAAAGTCGAAATATTCAATGGCGACTGTGAAGTAATCGTTTCCACTGGATACTATGATGATGATGGTCCTGCCTGTGATGCCGCTCCTGGTCTCATTGGTCCTTCAGAAATTTTAGGTGCCTTCCTGGCAGAAGGAGTATACTTCGTTGTCGTGGATGGGTTTAGTGCCAACCAGGGCAATTATGATTTGACGATTACCGAGTCCGGTACTCAGAGACAATTCGTGCCTACATCTACTCGTGAATCTCTGAAAAAACTGGTGTTGAACAATGAAATGTCAGCCTCAGAAGCTGAAGCAATTGTTGCAGCTGAAGAGCCCGTTGATTTTGCTCCTGTCTTTATTGAATCTAATGCATACAATAACGACATCCGCGAAACTGCAGAAATCTCACATTATAACATCTATCGCGATGGCGGCAGCATTGGTACAACCAGTGAGACCATATACAATGATGCAGTTGAAGAAGATATGTCTTACTTCTATCAAGTAACTGCCACCTATGCAAATGGTGACGAATCTGCTCCTACAAACCTGGTTGAAGCCAGAGCAAATATGGCTCCAGGTCCACCTACCAGATTAAGTATAGAAGACACTGGCCATACCGTTACGATGACCTGGCGTGATCCCTTGTTAAACATGGATGGGTCTGCCTGTTTTGATCTTGAAGGTCTGGAAGTCAGAAGGAATGGATCATTAATCTCAAGCGTTGATCCACTGGAATGGACTTTTACGGATTTCGGTATACCTGATGGTCATTATGTATATGAAGTCTCAGGTTTTGATGAAGTACCCAATATTGGAGTTCCTGTCGTTGGTGAGGTATGGGTAGGACCCAAACCGGTTATTGTTCAGGTTCTCACAGATGGTTATCCATATGAGTCATCATGGAATATTTACAACTCCAGTAGCCAAATCGTTGCCAGCATCGCAGCAGGTGATCTTACTGAAGGTGGTGTACTCTATGAATGGGCTCTTGGTCTGGAGCCAGGACCCTATCTATTTGAAATGCTTGACACATACGGTGACGGAATCTTTGCACCAGGATATTATCAGGTGAGCCATGATGGCAACATTCTGGTTGGTCCAGGAGGTGATTTTACCACCCAGGAAATCACTCCCTTTGTTGTCGAGTCTACCATTCTTATGGGTGATCTGGATGGCGACGGGTTCTTGAATATTCTTGATGTCACCCGATTTATCGAAATCGTGACCGAGACTGGAGCAGATCCCACATTCGATGAATTAGCACTCATGGATATAAATGGTGATGGTAACCACAATATCCTTGATGTCGTGCTACTCATTGAAGAAGTCCTTAACATGGGTGGTCTGGCAAAAGACGCACCTATCATTGAGGATATCACTGCCACTATTCCACCAACGACGCTGACCAATAGACGTGAATGGCAGAATATCCCCGTTACTGTGGATTGTTTTGAGATGGTAGCTGGATTTCAAGCAGATCTTGTTTTTGATCCCAGTGTTGTAGAACTGGGCATTCCCGTTCTTGCTGAAGGGAATGAATCTGTTGGAGTCTTCTCATCTGTCAGCGGCAATACCATGCGTGTTCTTGGTATTGATCTTGCAGGAGATATGATTGATCTGGCTTCTGGTTTACTCATGAATGTTCCGGTTCAGGTCATTGACGAAAATGCTTCCGGCGCTATTGATTTCACTGTTGAAGATCTGATTATTTCCGGTCCTGGCGGTGTTGAGATCGTAGCAGAATGTCTGGTCAGCATTATAAATATTGGCCTGGCAGCACCAACAGAGTTCAGTCTACAACAGAACTATCCCAACCCCTTTAACCCAACCACATCCATCCGCTATGATATCGCTGAAAGTGGCGATGCTCATCTCGTGATTTATAACATGTTGGGTCAGGAAGTCCGCTCTCTGGTCAATGGAAATCAGAATGTTGGACGCTATGAAGTATCATGGAATGGTCTGGACAATGCTGGACAGCCAGTAGCTACAGGTATCTATATCTATCACCTCCAGGCTGCTGGATATGCTAAAACTTTCAAAATGGCTTACATCAAGTAGGACTCATTTTGTAAGGGGTAGTCCCGATATATATCAAAGAGAGGTTGTCCAAAAGGGCAGCCTCTCTTTTTTTTATTAGTAACGGGGTATAAAGGTATAGGGGGGCATAAGGGAATGTTGAGGCAGTGTTCAGTCAAATCAAAGCAAATCGTCACTTCAGGCATTTCCTGCTCCGGGGTCGGGGGAACAGGAAAGAATTGATAACCTATCTCTGGTGAGCTGGTTTTAGCCCCCGTGACTTGAAAATAACGCTTTATCTTGGGCTTTAACTAAATCTGTGATAATCCGTGGCTAAAAAAAAGAGGCCATCTCTTGTTATGAGACAGCCTCTTTTATTAAGCATATTATGATTTTTTTGGGGGGTGGTGCAGAATGGTTAATCTTTAATAAGTCCATCCACGTTCTTCAGAAATACTCACACTCAGGCTGTCTTTGATATTGTCCGGTTCAAACCAGGCGAACATGACGGTTACTTTGAGATAATCTGGCAGGGATGTGTCCATGGGAGCCACACCATCGAAGGGATCATCTATCTCCCTGACGGTTGTGGTACGGTACCCCTGTAGACCATCCAGTGTAATGGGAACCGAATACTCTGGCATGCTATCTTGAATGGTGAAATAATCCAGATCAACAGCGATGGCCATGCGGGTGGCCATGTTGGTCCAGGCCAGCTGATCCCGCTTCCCCTGATCTGCTTCCCATTTGACATGATCGTAAATCTGATATGATCCAACAGCCACTACTGAAAGTAGTACGGCGGACAACACAACCTCAACGAGGCTATAGCCACTATTCTTCATTTACATCTATTGCTCAGCTAATCCCATATTTTTCCCACGTCATGAAATCCCCAGCTGGGCCATCATCGTGATTGAACCTTGTGTGAAGCAGAAAAACTAGGAGTGAACGAAGGGAAGTAAGCTGGCAATTCCCTCCCTGTCTATGCAGGATTGCCGACCCCCTGAAGCAAGTAATTGTTTTTTCAATACCTCGGTTTCAAATCAAGATGATCCCTTATTCATGATCGTCCCCGAATCTAGAAAAAATCATCTCCGGTATCTATCATTAATTTTGATGATCCTCGTCCGCCATTCGTTATCAAATTTACAGAGTGAAAACTGGCAGATGAAGATACAGCAACACTAAAAATAGTTCTTGCATACCGTGTTGTGTTGGTGTTATAGTAATGTAGAACACCAAAAGAGGTGAAAGAAAATGAACTTTGATCAAAAAACACCGATATACCAACAACTGGCTGAGTCTATTCGCCAGGACATTCTCTCTGGGGCGTTGCCAGCTGAAACGGCAATCCCATCTGTTAGACAGATTTCAGTAGAGTATAGCCTGAATCCTCAGACCGTTTTAAATGCAACACAATTACTGATTCAGGAGGGTCTTTTGGAAAAAAGAAGAGGACTGGGCATGTTTGTCCAGAAGAGTGCTCGTAAACAGCTCAGTCAGAGTGCCAGCGACCGCTTTAAAAACGAAACTATTCTGGCTTTGGTCCAGGAAGCTCAATTGCTTTCCATATCCCAATCCGATCTCATAAAACTCATTCAAAAAAACTACGGGGAGGAAATCTGATGTCAGCCCTTATAGAACTAAAAAATGTAAGCAAATCCTACGGCGACTTCAAAGCCCTGGAGAGTGTCAATCTGGAGATTCCACCTGGCAGAATCGTGGGTCTAGTGGGGCCCAATGGCGCAGGCAAAACGACCCTGCTCCGCGCCCTGACCGGCGAATTAGACTATCAAGGCGAAGCTAAGGTCCTGGGGTTTGAACCGCGCACCCATCGCGCTGATCTTATGGAGAAAACCGGAGTCATCCATGATATCGCAGTCTTGCCCTCATGGATGAAGGTCAAAGAGTTACTCAACTTTTTAGAAGGCATCCACCCCGGATTTCATCGTGAGAAAGCAGAACACTTTCTCAAGGCCACAACCATTCCCATGGATAAAAAGATAAAGACCTTGAGCAAGGGGATGAAAACCCAACTCCACCTTGCCGTCACCCTGGCCGCAGATACCCGGTTACTTATTCTGGATGAACCAACTCACGGACTGGATATCCTATTCAGGAAGCAACTCTACACAAGTGTGTTGGAAGATTATTTTGATGAAGAAAAATCCATTCTCATCTCCACCCATCAAATAGAAGAAGTAGAGCACATTCTAAGTGATGTCATCTTCATCAATAAGGGGAAAATTCTTCTGTATTCCAGCCTTGAAGATCTCGGGAAACGCTTCACCCAGTTAACCGTACCTGCGGACCAGGCAGATGAACTAAGAATTCAACTTAAGCCCATGAATGAATATGGTATTCTGGGACGAAGAGTCTTTTTACTGGAAAACACTGACAGCAAAGCCCTGGTTGGTCTGGGTGATACTCAAACACCCTCTGTGGCTGATATTTTTGTAGCGCTCATGGGAGGTGAATCATGAAACCACTAATTGTCCTGTTAAAACGAGAATGGCTGGAATGGCAACGTGTGATTATTGGAACCATTCTGGTTATTACCTTTCTAAATCTGCTGATGCTGCTTTCAGTCTCCCGCGGTTCAGATTTCTTCCACTCAAAGCTGGAAAAGGATGGTCACATCCTTATTGAAGATGTCCAGTTCAGCGATGAGGATGAAGAGTTTGACGTCGATGTCCGTATGAAAGGTAACGATGTGGAGCTTAGTATTGATGGAGATGCTACCCCTCGTAGTGTTGAGCAAATGCTAAGAAAGGTTGCTATTCCTGTTGCATTTGGTCTTCGATTGGGCATGATGGGTACCTTCGGATTTATACTATTCCTTAGTCTGTTCTACTTTTCTGATGCCATCTATAAGGAGCGTGCCGACAATAGCACTTTATTCTACCGTAGTTTGCCGGTCAATGACCATATGCTCCTCGGCTCAAAAATAGCTGCCGGTCTTATTGGTGTGATTGGATTAACGCTATTTCTCTCCATTGAATATCTGGCCTTCCTCAGAATTGCTATCTGGATCATGGGTGATCCTTTCACCTCCCTGGCAGGACTCGTTCTGAATCAGATCTCCTATCTGAGACTCATCTGGGACTGGTTTGGCTATCTGCTCTTTGCAGCCATCCACATGGCACCACTGGCTCTGTTCCTAATGCTGGTTGGTACCTATGTAAAGGGACGCCCCCTTCTGGTTGGAATTGGAGCACCGATTCTGCTGTCCATCAGCTGGGCGATTATTTTTCAGAGTGCTGCGCTATTAAAGACCATTGGTAGGTTTTTCTGGGGGTTCAACCAGGTTATCATAGATCAGTGGGAATCAATTGAAAATGGGCTCGAAACTGACGGGGCGATTTACGGAAATTTCTGGGCCTATATCTTTAATACTGACACTGCTATTTCTGTTTTGGTATCAGCCTTGCTTTACTATGGCATATGGCACGTATATCGCAAAAATATACCGACGGGTTAGAACCCTGGAACTTTGGAGAAAGTGAATTTATTATGAAAACCAAAACAGCATTAATCCTGGCAATTATTTTGGGGCTTTTCACCTATACCCTGCCCCTGTATGCTGGCGACAAAGAATATCATATTGAGGAAAAAACGGTCATAGAGATACCCATCGTGGGCAAGATATCAACCTTGACCTCAAGCTATCTCTCAGGGTGCAGGCTAAAAGAAAGCACCACAGTGAAAGTTCATAACGCACTTGTAAAAATCATGAGCGAATCAGATGGCAAAAGTACGGAGGTTATTCTTTCCAACTTATGCGAAGAGGTTCAGTGGCAGTACAACAAAGAATCGACCGCTTATGAGTCCCAATCCTTCCAGGATCTTCGTGAATTGAAAGTCGCCGAAAAGGGTGATCACGAAACTCATATTGATATAGGGTCAGATCAAAATGATATAGATGATCCTAAGAAAATGGTGAGAGAAATTTTAGGTTATGAAAAAAATATAAATGGTCAAAAAGCCAGAAAAGTAGTCACTACCGTATATCCTGAAGATTCAGAAAGCCGGGTTGTGGTGGAGGAATATTATACCACGAAGTCCACAGCCCTATCCAAGATTTCCCGAGCCAGAGAAGATCTGAGCATGAAGCTGGGCAATGATGAAGACCATGTTGAAGGCGTCCCATCTCTGGTGAATGTAATATATAACGACATGAAGAGAGATAGAGAGTGGTCCCGCCCTGAAGGTGATATCGTAAGATTTGTTATCAGGCTTGTGGACAAGGATGATGACGATGTCTTTACCATGAAGTATGATGTTCTTGAGGCTGAGACAACACCTTACCAGGCGGATCATTTTGCACTGAAGTGAGTTAATGCATCAGATGAGTTATAGTTTCAGAAAGTAATACACTTGACTTGAACAAGTGGCATATTGATTGCCGCATAAAAGAAAGTTTAAAGTGAGCTGGGTCGGTTCACTTCAACTGGATAAAATGACACCTATACCGATCCACAATTACAAGAGGGTTCGATCTCATGGAAAACACATCATTTCTTCAGCGGATTATTAATTTATTTTTTATTCCAAGCAAAGCCTTTGACGGCTTAGTTGATGAGGTTTCATACAAGGATTGGCTCTACCCATTAATCATTGTCTCCTTAGCTTTGCTTGTCCTACCATACGCATATCTGGATATCAGTCTTGATGAAGGAGCTTATCATATGGATCGGGCTATTCAATCGATACAGAACAACTCTGACATCCCTGAAGAGAGAAGCGCTATGATCATTGAAGGGATGCAGGAAGCCAGAGAGAACATCGAAGACGCCCGCAACAACCCATTTGCTTTTAAATACCTTTGGATAAAAATATTGATTCCGATCATGCTAATAATATCGGCTGCCGTCTTTGCACTTATTCTCAGGTTAGTGGGAAATTTTGGAATGGGTGGCCAGGTTAAATTTATACCAATATTTACCGTAGTTATGATGTCATATCTCATTGGCGGGAATGGAATATTCCTAAATAGCCTTCCTGGATCGGGGACGCTGGAACTGCTGGTAAAAACCCCCTTGATTGTTATGAAAGAGTCTACCAGAATGATGCTTAGCGCCGGTCTTCTTTTTGACCATGTTGATAGCTTTGTAAAACAATTTGTAAACCAAATCGATATCTTCAGAGTCTGGGGAATGATTGTAATGGGTTTTGGCTTTGCCAAGCTTTACAATAAGTCCACAGCCACAGGAATCATGGCCGTTGGCCTGCCGTGGCTCATCTTTGTCTCAATCGGAGCAGCTTTACTTCAGTCGAATCCAGCAACTGCCGGATGAGAAATCACAATAATAATCATTCAATATTTATGATAGGAAATTCCATGCGTTTAAAATTAATAGGCTCCTTATTCATCATCCTGTTCTGGCTGCCTGGATTTGGTCAATCAGCCTCCCCCATAACTCTGGATGATTGCATCCGTATTGGATTAGAAAACAATCAATCTCTAAAAATAAACCGCTATGAAACCGACCGGAGTGTCTCTCAAGCCAAAAGTAACATTGGCATGGTTTTGCCCGTTGTCAATTTTTCAGTTTCGGGTAGAAGTTCAAATCTCGCCGGGACTGGCTGGAACGATGGCTACTCCTCCTCGCTAACTCTCTCTCAGAATATCTGGGATGGCGGTGCCTGGTGGAACACCCTCAAATCAGCTAAAGTCGCCCAGGATGCAGCTTCTATCCAGTATGAGAGTTATGAAGTTAATACCGTATATCAGATAAAAGCTGCCTACTATAACTACCTCTCAACACAGCAATTGCTGGATGTTTACCGTGAGAATCTCACAACAAGTGAATATCAGCATCAGCTCACACTGGAAAGATTCAAATTGGGGGCTGCCTCCCAGAATGATACCCTGAGAACCAGAGTGAATATAGAACGCGCTCGTCTGCAGATCGTAAATGGCGAGGTTGATTTACAATCAAGATCTCGCAATCTCAATATCATCCTTGGCCGCGAAGCAAACGATCCCCTCGTCCTGGCGGAACCAGTGTGGCAGGCTGTTGTCGTTCCAGAAGTCGAACAAATCATGGATGAGGTTCTGGCTTCAAATCAGTCACTGAAATTATTGGAACAGAACAAGGAAATCATGTCATATAATGTAAAAATAGCCAGATCAGGCTATATGCCATCCCTGGGAATGTCAGCTTCCTATGGAAATAATGGCGCCACTGCATTTGGTGATGTTTTTGGTGAGAGCACTTCAACAAAGTCTGCTGGACTCTCCCTCAGCTGGAACCTTTTCAATGGAACCCGCACCAGCCGGGGAGTAGAACAGGGAAAGATTAACGCCAAACTGGCCACGGAAAACTATGATTTGTCTGAGCGAAATCTTCGTAAAGATCTGGCTCAAACCCTGGAACAAATGGATGCTTTAAACGAATCAGTCACCATATCTCAGCTTATTCTAACGGCTTCTGAACAGGATCTTCTCCTGGCCCAAGAACAATACAAAATTGGTTCGCTCTCTATTCTGGATGTCTTGAGAATCACGGCAAGTTATGAAGATGCAAAATCAAATTTAATCCGTACCCAACACAATCTGAAAGTTGCTGAAGCAGGACTGCTTCAATTGATGGGAAAGCGTTAAGGGGTTGATATGTCCAAAAAGAAAATAATAATCATTGTCCTGATTGTCATTGTTGTAGGAATTGGTGGATTTTTCGCTGTAAAGAAAGATCAGGGTAATACCAAGGAAGTCCAATCAGCAAAGGTTGAGCGTGGACAGGTCGTCCATAAAGTTGCTGCCTCAGGAAGAATCCAACCTGTCGTTGAAGTCGATGTGAGTGCAGATGTTGCCGGTCGGGTCATTCGCATGGCTGTCAAGGAAGGTGACTGGGTAGAGAAGGGACAATTCCTGGCCCAACTCGATGCGACACGCTACAATGCAGATGTTGATCGAGCTGAACAGGTCCTGGCATCCTCGGAAGCTTCACTCTCCCTGGCCCAACTGGAAAAAAACCAGCAATTCGAACTATTCCAGAAGAAGTTAGTGAGTGAACTTATCTACCAGGGAGCTCTGGTACGATATCAGCAGAGCTTGTCAGCTAAAAAGCAAGCCGAGGCTGCACTGGCCCAATCACAGGACAACTATAATAAGACCATGATGTTTGCTCCCATGTCAGGGACTGTGACTCTGGTCAACAAGGAAGTTGGAGAAATGGCCCTGGGTTCCGCTTTCAGTCGGGATATCATCATGATTATTGCTGACCTGAATGAGATGGAAGTTCTGGTCGATGTAAATGAAAATGATGTGGTCGATGTCTCTCTAGGCGATACCACTGAAATTGAAATTGATGCGCTTCAGGATACCATGTTTCAGGGTATTGTTACAGAGATTGCCCATAGTGCCCAGAATACTGGTGGTGGTAGTCTCGATCAGGTGACCAATTTCAAAGTACAAATTCGCCTTTTAGATCCACCCCCACAAATTCGCCCTGGTATGTCAGCGGCTGTTGATATCCGTTCAGATGTTCGGAATGATGTCCTGTTCGTTCCCATTCAAAGCATCACCATGAGAAAACCACGTCAACTCAAGGAAAAGCAAAGTAAAGAACTTTCAAGAGCTGACAGTAGTAAGAATATGGAAGATCAAGACCTTGAACCCGTGGAAGTGGTCTTTGTCCTGGTAGACAGTGAAAAGGGTAAGGGCAAAGAAGTGATTCAACGAGAGGTAGTCACTGGGATTATTGGCGAGCGTGATTTTGAAATCCTATCTGGATTGGAACTGGATGATGAAATTGTCACAGGTCCATATAAAGAAATCAGCCGTGGTCTGAATGATGGAGACCGGGTAAAGATTACCAAGCGTAAAAAATTCAATGCTGACGATAATAAAGATTGATAGCGATGACTAGAATACACGTCAAGAGCATCGCATCATAATATTATCGCTACACATACCGTTTTCACGTCATCCCGAACGGAGTCGAGGGATATTGAAAAATGAAATTGGGACAAGTCTACATATTGGAATGTTCTGACATGACACTGTATACTGGCATAACCAGCAATCTTGAGAATCGATTAGCTCAACATAATGAGGGCAATTTCTTCGGTTATACCCATTCAAGGAGACCTGTTAAATTACTCTGGAATACTGATTTAATGGATATCCAAGATGCCATACTTCTAGAGCGGCAGATTAAAAACTGGGGCAGGGAAAAGAAAAAAGCACTTATAAATGAAAGTTGGGATACGCTTAAATTATTGTCTGAGTGTAAAAACCCGAGTCATAGTAAGAACTATTCCCTCGACTCCGCTCGGGATGACGAACTGAAGAATACTGACTTTTGAAGCAAATATTTGTAATAACACGGAATTAATTATGTTACTAATCCAAGTCAAAGATCTCTATAAAATATACCAGATGGGAAATTCTGAAGTGCGTGCCCTCGACGGCGTATCCCTTTCCATCGAACAAAACGAATACGTCTCCATCATGGGTCCCTCAGGTTCGGGGAAATCGACCCTGATGAATCTTCTGGGTTGTCTGGACACCCCTACTTCAGGGGAGTTCTTTATGGATGGTATTGATGTGGCCACCATGGATGATGATGCATTGGCACATATTCGAAACAAGAAAATTGGGTTTGTATTTCAAACCTTTAATCTGCTCCCAAAATCCACCAGCCTGCGTAATGTCGAACTACCCCTGATATATAATGGAGAGATCAAGGCTGCTGATCGCAAAGAAATGGCGATTGGTGCCCTGACACGGGTGAATCTTGGTGATCGTGTCGATCATAAACCCAATGAATTATCCGGTGGTCAAAGACAACGTGTGGCAGTGGCAAGAGCCCTGGTCAATAATCCAGCAATTATTCTGGCCGATGAACCTACTGGTAATCTTGATTCAAAAACAGGTGAAGAAATCATGGTCCTTTTTGATGAACTTCACAAGCAGGGTAACACCATTATTCTGGTTACCCATGAGGAGCATATTGCTGCTCATGCCTCCCGAGTGATCAGACTCCTTGATGGAAAAATTGCCGTAGATGAAGCTACTAACCGGGCAAAACGATAATTCCATGTGGTACTTGAATTGCAAAGATTTATTGTTTGTCATCCCGAGCGGAGTCGAGGGATAATTACTCCATGAAAACCGGTCAATTTTATATCTTGGAATGTGCTGACGGATCATTATACACAGGTGTAACCAGCAATCTAGAAAATCGCCTGGCTCAACATCATGAAGGAAATTTCCCTGGATATACACATTCCAGACGACCCATAAAATTGCTGTGGAATACGAACTTAATGCATATCCAGGACGCCATTGTTCTCGAAAAACAGATAAAGAATTGGAGCCACAGAAAAAAGAGAGCGTTGATTGAAGAGAGGTGGGAAATACTGCATTTATTAGCTGAATGCCAAAATGAAAGTCATCATAATAACCTATCCCTCGACTCCACTCTGTATGACGAGGATGTGAACCTCCGAGAAATGAGA
Organism: Candidatus Neomarinimicrobiota bacterium; assembly: GCA_016784545.1. NCBI lineage: Bacteria > Pseudomonadati > Fidelibacterota > Fidelibacterota bacterium. The sequence continues at coordinate 18,376 of JADHUM010000020.1, read as the reverse complement.
AAGTAAGATGAAGAGTTTCTTCTGGGAAAACTTACGCATTGCCCTCGCTGAATTGTGGGGTCACAAGACACGTTCCATTCTCACTGGAACCGGTATCGTCATTGGTATCATCGCCGTATCCCTTATGTCCACATTGATCAATGGGGTTGATGGGCTTTTTGAAGAAAGCATGAAATTCCTGGGACGAGGGAATCTTTATGTTGAGAAATGGCCGTGGTTTGGAGATGAGGATTGGTGGACACTTCGGAATCGTCCTCGTATCGAACTTGATATGGCTGATGAGATCAAGGAACGCTCCCAATATGCCCTGGTTGTGGCTGCTGAGCGTGGTCGTTCTGCCAACCTGAGCTATAAAGAACTATCAGCAGAAAACATCTATATCCATGGCGTAACTTCAAATTACCCCGAGGTATCAACGGTTGATGTAGAATTCGGCCGCTTTTTTACTGAATCTGAAGATCGAACCGGTGCCCAAGTTGTGCTCCTGGGGTCTGAGGTAGCGAAAACTTTATTCCCGCAAGGAAATCCTGTGGACAAAATGATCTTTGCCGGCTCAAAGCGTTTCAGAGTCATTGGCGTACTTGCTGAAATGGGAAAATTTATGGGAGCATTTTCAAATGATACCCAGGTTATCATTCCCCTCGCCACATTTAATAAAATTTTTCATGGTCCCTGGGGGCGCAGGAGTATCACAGTTAAGGTCCCGGAACACCTCGTAGAAGAAGCCAAAGAAGAACTGCGAGGTGTTGTCCGGGTATTGCGTGGTCTTAAACCAGAGGAAAAAGATAATTTTGCCATCAATCAGCAAAATGCCTTCCGCCAATCGTACCAGGGTATCAAACTGGCCATCGGAGGCACTGGTATGATCATTACAGCCCTCTCTCTCCTGGTGGGTGGAATTGGAATTGCCAACATCATGTTCGTATCGGTTAAAGAACGCACCCGAGAAATTGGGGTGCGGAAAGCACTTGGCGCAACACGCAGCCAAATTCAAGGACAATTTCTTATTGAGGCCATGGTCATCACAGCTTCTGGTGGGTTGGTGGGACTCATCATCTCCACACTGATCAGCATGGCTATTAGTAAATTTTTATTCCCTGCCACCATGTCATTTGGCGTAGCATTTATGGCCATTGCCCTTAGTGCGGCTGTAGGCTTATTTGCTGGTCTGGCGCCGGCCCGAAAAGGGGCAAAACTGGATCCTATTGAAGCATTGAGATATGAATAAGAGTAGCAATGCTAAACACTAATTCAAAAATCGTTAATCGGTGTTCCTTGCCTGCCTTGCCGAAGCTGATAGGCGTAGGCAGGTACTTTAATCAATTTTTCATTCCTACTCCCCATGAATAAGTTGAGAATTTAACATGTACGTACGAACCACTCTTAAAACACTAAATGATGCCTTTTTCATGGCTCTGGAAGCTATTCGTGATAACCTGCTTCGTTCCATACTCACTCTCCTGGGAATCGTTATTGGCGTCTTTGCCATTATCGCAGTGATGACGGCCATCCGTACCCTGGAATCATCCATTAACACTGGCCTGAACGTATTTGGTTCAGATGTGATCTTTGTCCAAAAATCTCCTGTGATTCAGATGGGAGATCATAACAGCAGACGAAAATATTGGCGCAGACCCAATATCACCTATGATATGGCTCTGGAATTAAGAGAGCGTATGCTTGGTGCTGAATTTGTCAGTGCCCAGGATGGAACGGGTGGCAAGACCATTCGCTTTAAAAAAGAAGCAACCAACCCCAATGTTGGTGTTCAGGGAGTTGACGAATTCGGTTTAGAGGCTCTGAATCACAAGCTTGATTATGGCCGTAACTTTATTCCGGAGGATGTTGAGTACAGTCGTCGGGTCGTCATTCTGGGCACTGATGTCATTCAAAAACTCTTTCCCTTTCAAGACCCCATAAACCAGATGATTAATATTAACGGGATTGGATTTGATGTCATTGGCACTTTACAGCGCAAGGGTGAGATGTTTGGCCAAAGCCAGGATAACTTTGTGATTGTCCCCATTACAACCTACCTCCAGTATTATGGCAGTCGCTGGACATCCCTGGGGATATCCATCAAGGCACCCGATGGAGAAAGTTTTAATTTGACAAAAGAAGAAGTCATTGATCAAATGCGGATTGTCCGTGGTCTAGGTCCTGAGGACGAGAATGATTTTGAGGTAACTTCAAATGATGCCCTCATTGATACATTTGGCTCCTTTACAGCAGGAATTAAGATGTTTGCCGGAGCAGTAAGTGTCATCGCACTGGTAGTGGCTGGAATTGGTATCATGAATATCATGCTGGTTTCAGTAAGTGAACGAATCAAGGAAATCGGTGTTCGCAAAGCCATAGGAGCCACTAGAAATAACATTCTCTTTCAGTTCTTGCTTGAGGCTGTCTTCCTTTCACTTATCGGTGGTGTCATCGGTGTCCTATTGGGAGTCGGAGTAGGAAACATGGTAACCCTGGTAATGAAAAATGTGGCACCTGTCATTCCCATAGATTGGGTGTTTATTGGATTGGGTGTCTGTTCATTTATTGGGATCGTATTTGGAATCTATCCTGCCTACAAAGCCGCCAGACTGGATCCCATCGAATCCCTGCGCCACGAATAGCAGAAAAACCATCGTAGACGAACATACAAATCGAAAATCATAAGGAAGTATATGAGTAAAATTGTAAAATTTGGTGAGGACGTTGAAGGGTACAACATTCCCGTTTTAAACGAACGAGAGATCAGGGCAACTGCCGGGATACTTTTCCTGGTCATGCTGTTTTCAATTCAAGCTGCTGCTGGTGCCGGGAACTTTACCCCCCTGAAATATGCAGTTACTTTTTTCCTGGCAGACATGTTGATTCGTGTTTTTATCAATCCCAAGTACTCCCCCACCCTCATTTTGGGTCGGTGGATCGTCAGAAATCAGACTCCCGAATATGTGGGTGCCCAGCAGAAGAAATTTGCCTGGTACATCGGGATCTTTATGGCGCTGGTCATGTTTGTTTTGATTGTCCTGGTGAACTCATACAGTCCGATTACAGGTCTCATCTGTTTTATTTGTCTCATCTTCCTGTTTTTTGAATCAGCATTCGGTATTTGCCTGGGCTGTAAGGTCTACCCCTGGATTTATAAGGAGAAGGCGCAATACTGTCCTGGCGAAGTATGCGAACTGAAAGACAGACAAGAAATCCAGAAGATTTCCAGGAACCAATGGTTGATACTATTGGGGTTCATCGTTTTCATCATATTGACAATCGTACTATTCAATGATTTCTATAGTAGACCACCTTTTGATCTATTTGGGATTGAAGGAAAGATGCATCGATAGTATTTCTTTCTAAACCAGTTTTCAGCGAGTGGAACGAGTCAAACAGGTTTAAGTGCTTTGATATTGCCAATTGAAACCAGTTTGGCTACGCTGAAAACTGGTTTCTGGATATCAATAAGCTTTGGCAAAAATGACCTGCTGCGAGCTCTCCTCACCGGTGTAAACACACTTTCCTGAAGCATCAGGTTGATCAAAGGGAATACAGCGGATAGTAGCTTTGGTCTCGTTCTTGATTTTCTCCTCAACTTCAGCAGATCCATTCCAGTAGGCTTTGATAAAACCACCCTTGGTTTCCAGTGTTTCTTTGAAATCTTCCCAATTATCAACAGTGTGAGTATTGGCTTCACGAAAATCCAGAGCGCGCTGGAACAGTTCAGCTTGAACAATATCCTGCTGATCAGCAAGAAATTGCACAAGCTCAGAGAGCTGAATAAAATGCTTCTCGCCAGAATGTCTGATCACCACGACAGCATGTCCCTTTTCAATATCCTTGGGACCAATCTCCACCCGCATGGGCACACCACACATTTCCCACTCGTTGAACTTGAAACCGGGGGAACTTTTCTCGTCATCATCCACATGGACACGAACTTCAGCCACCTTCAAATCAGCCACGATCTCATGGACCTTATCCATGACAAGGTCTTTTGTATCTTTCCGAAAGATGGGAATAATCACAACTTGGTAAGGTGCCACTTTGGGTGGTAGTATTAACCCTTTATCATCGCCATGAGCCATTATCAATCCACCCACCAATCGTGTGCTCACGCCCCAGCTTGTGGCATAAACAAGCTCTTCCTTATTGTCTTTATTTTGGAAGGTGACTTCAAAAGCCTTGGCAAAATTCTGACCCAGATTGTGGCTGGTACCTGATTGCAAGGCCTTGGTATCCCGCATCATGGCTTCAATTGAGTAGGTACTCACCGCTCCAGCAAATTTTTCAGATTCAGATTTTTTACCAGTAATCACAGGCATGGCCATGTAGTCTTCAGCAAAACTTCTATAGACCTCCAGCATCTTCAGGGTTTCATCTTGTGCTTCTTCTGCCGTAGCATGTGCAGTATGTCCTTCCTGCCACAAGAATTCTGTCGTCCTTAGAAACAAACGTGTCCGCATTTCCCAGCGTACCACATTGGCCCATTGATTGATCAACAAAGGCAGATCACGATAGGATGATATCCATTTCTTATACATATGCCAGATAATGGTCTCGGAAGTCGGACGAACCACCAATGGTTCTTCCAATTCTTTTCCCCCGGCATGGGTAACCACTGCCACTTCAGGAGCAAAACCTTCCACATGCTCGGCTTCCTTCTTGAGAAAATGCTCAGGAATAAACATGGGGAAATAGGCATTCACATGACCCGTGTCCTTAAACATTTGATTCAGGATGCCTTGAAAGTTTTCCCAGATCGCGTATCCATACGGTCGGATGACCATGGTTCCTTTAACAGGACCATAATCTGCCAGCTTGGCTTGTCTGACTACATCGGTATACCATTTTGAGAAATCTTCGCTCTGTTTTGTTACCCCTTTTGACACAACGGGCATCCTTTCTGTTTGGACTTGAACCGCTTATTCGGCACAGCGATGCAATCATAACATAAGTACCCCCCTGACACAATGAAGAATAGATCATAATTCAAACACAGATCGTCCAGATCGGAGTCTCTCTAAGTCTGTCATCTCGAGCGGAGTTGAGAGATCCTACCTAATAACCCTAAAAGGTCGACGTGGTTCAGCCCTTCTGTCCTTTCCTGACCCTGCTTAACATCCCACCACTCGACTCCGCTCGAGGTGACTAGTCTAAATCCATTTTAAGAGTGAGAGTGACCGAGCGCAAAATTGGACGTCTCCTCCTCCTTAGATCAGATTCAAACCTTGTCTTAAACACTGGAAAATACTAGAATACATGCCATACAGCGGAGGCGTTTATCTCAAAAAGCTTTACAATATTACTCCTCATAAGTGCATGCATCACAGCGTGGGGTAATCCTAATCCTGACACAACAAAATTTGACCGGGCTGTGCATGGTCGACCTTTCGATATCGAGGAAATAATTGGTACAACGGTCATCGATGACATTCTTTCTCCACCCGGCGGTGTCCCCCAGTGGGTCAAGACTGGTGAACTCACATCTGATACCCTCTATTATGGCATTGGTAAATCAAGTGAATCCCAGGAAGCTGCAGATAATGATGCCCGCCTGAGTTTTGCCCAACATGTTGAGGTCAGTGTACAGAGTATTGCGACACAACAAATTGAGGAAAACAAAGATCGACTGGAAGAGAACTACAGCTATGAGTCGCTGGTCTCCACCAATATGAACCTTCGCAGCATTAAAATTTCTGACCGCTACGTATCCACCGATTCAACCTTTTATAGCCTTATTCGTTACGGAAAGTCCTCCTATCATCACCTCGTGACACAGGAGATTCAAATATCCCTGAAAGCGAATATTCGGCAACAGGAACTGGAACATCAGGCGACGGAAGCCCTGCGCGCAGATTCACTACGACATAAAATCACAATGGACAGTCTGGTACTTGCCAGAAAACAGGCCGTCATTGATTCACTTGATCACATCTTGAAAATGGATGAAACCAGACTACGACAGGAGCATGACAGAGTAGATCTGATTAAAAACCGTCATGCCGCCTTTCTCAAATTAAAACCACATCATATCCTGGTAGATGTTCCCTCCGCCAAGACACCCAACACCTGGTTTCAGGCAAGTGGTCGATGGGATTTTGACAAAAATCATATTCGCCAGCTAAGTCTGGGAGCTTCACTCTGGCTTATCACAGCTGAAGCCAACACCTGGGGTACAGCTTCTATGGCCAATCAAGCCGATATCTCAGTCCGATTGGAAGTGCTCCCATCTCAGGGGGACCTCTACCCCGTGCAATTAGCCCTGGGATACACCTCTTATGTTTCTGCCTGGGATGACGATGCCGCTTTTAATTTGAAGCGACCCAGTGAGTTTATTGGTTTGGATGATCATAAGCTAGAACTCTGGCAGCAATCTGATGATCAGGGAAAGTCATTCCTCGTGGTTGGTGGTGTAGGCATTCCACAATTCAATACACATATCTCGGCTTACTGGGATAAACGGAAATTTTCACTGGCGTCAATATGGTATCCCTTTCCCAGGAACATGGGAGATGCCATCAGCATCATCAATCAATTCGATTTAATTCAAGATGACAACTACAAAAACCGATTTGGTGATGCTTTTCAATGGCAATTTGGCTTAAGACTGATTGCTGTCTCAGATCGTTTTGCCACCATGATCAGCTATGAGGATCATGAGGTCTGGATGCTCAATTTTGAATTTCAATACTAATTTAGCTGCTCCACACTTGTTCCCATCTTCCTGGAAAAATTTTAAGTAAATTAGATTTTTACAAAAATCTTTTTACTATACAGATACCACAATATGGCCAGCCAGAAGGCAATATTGGTCAGGGCAAAAAGCAGAGAACCATTGAGCTCCCCTGCCAGCGGCACATAAAAACCTGAATAGAGTGCCGTTTTAATCGAGATAATTTCACCTGATGCACTGGTGGTTTTCAGCATATACATCAAGCGACCAATAATTCCAGAGCCCACGAAAACAACCAGAGCATTACTTCCAAAAACAATGGCAGGTTTGGTCCAGGAAACCAACTTCTTGACATCAATGAGATAGGATGAAATAACGATCATCATGATGGCCAGACCATCCATGGTGATGACATAGGAAACGGTCCAGAGTTGTTTGTTGATGGGCTCAATCAGACCGAGGAGGGAACCTGCAAAGAATAACATGATCCCGATAACACTTAAAGTGCTGAGCTTTTCCTGGTGATCAATGGGCTTGCGCAAATATTCACCCAGCCAGAAACCACTCATAAGCGTGGCAACCGCAGGCAGGGTGGACAAGAAACCTTCAGGATCAAAGGGGACACCCGTGCCGCCATACAAGTGAGCTTCACCAAAAAGAAGCATATCCATATAGCGAATAAAATTATCGGCCAACTCAAAACTACCGGCTCCCCATCCATCTACCAGAGGAACTCGCATAAAAAACTCATAAATAAAAATCAAAGCACCTACAGCAAGGACTCTGTTCATGGTTTTTGGGAAGTAGAGGATGATCAATCCACCAATGAGATAACTCAAACCGATCCTCTGTAATACACCCCAGTATCGCAGTGTCAGGAAGCGACGAAAAATATCCATGAACTCGAAATCCGCAGCCATTTGGGCATTGAGGGGGACATTAAAGGGGAAGCCATTCAAGAAGAGTCCCAGGCCAATGATAATAGCGCCCCGCGACCACACCTTTTTCTTGAGGGCATCCACATCTGCACCGGCCTCCATGCGCTTCCCAAAACTGAGAGCCATGGCAACACCAACTATAAATAGAAAGAATGGAAAGACCAGATCTGTGGGTGTCCAGCCATGCCACTTTGCATGACGGAGTGGTCCATAAATGTGCGACCAGCTTCCAGGGTTATTGACCAGTATCATCAACCCAACAGTCAACCCTCGGAATACATCCAGAGATATCATACGATCTTTCATAGTGACTCCTTTATTTGATAAGCAATTAGATGATTACAAAATAGATTGGTGGAAGTTAATATGCACTTAGGAATTAATTGAATAGTTAAAATATCAGACAATTCTCTGGGAATGGTTTAATATTTGCTTTGAGCAATCATGACTAATCCACATCAATTCTTTTGATGAAGGGATGATGTGCATACTTCACACTTGAAATTTGTTATGGGGAGTTGATATTTACCCTGTGTTAAACCAACAATTGAAACGGAAGTCAAAATTAACAACGGATATACACGGGATCAAGCCCGAGAGAAATCCATAACCCGTCTTCGCTCAACCAGCTTCGCCGCGGTTATCTGCCCATGTTTTAGGGCGAAACATCGCGCCGAAGTTCCAACGGAGTAGTTGGAATGAAGGCGGATAAACATAGATCGGAGCTGGTATCATGAATGATATTGATACTGAACTATACCCGAAAGCTGAAACTCGACACAGTCAGAAGAGCAGCGCTTTCAAGAATGCAAAAAAAGCTTTGCGAGATGAGCGCATCAGTGGTCTCACTGGAGCCTTTCTGGCCATGTTCATCTGGGGCCACCTGCTTGCAGAGTCCTCCATAATTTTTGGGAAAGATATCTACGATATCGTTGCCAACTTTATGGAACACACCATTCCCATGGCTCAACCCGTTATTGTTCTGGTAACCATTGCCTTCTTTGTTCACTTCATCTGGGCCAGCCGGAAAATTCCTGGCAAACTCCGTGATAGAAAACGCATGCTGGAATTGGGTCAGAAGCTGGAAAAATCCCGTGAGGGTTGGCAGCAGGATCCAAAATCAGATATTAAATTGAGATCTCATTTTGAAACTTCATTGTGGATTACTCAGGTTCGTACTGGGATGATTGTACTGGCCACCGGTTCCTTCCATCTGGTATTGGTGACCTGGAATTTGTTCTCAGACATGGGGTATCTTGGACAACCTCTCGGATTTACTGCAGATCTTACGGTGTCGCGCATGAGTAGCGGTCTCTGGATTCTATATGCCATACTGATGGCATCCGTAGTGGCCCACATGGCCATCGGGGTCTATCGCCTCCTGGTAAAGTGGTTGGCTGACACCTGGTTTGTACGTAACTACGCCAAGGCATTTTTCTATCTATTGTTTACTTTTTATATCGTGCTGGGGACGATTACTATCGTTACTGCTTCCGGCGCCTGGGAAGGACTGTTTTCATGAGAACCTTAATCAGTGATGTTCTGGTCATCGGTGCCGGTCTGGCAGGAGAACGAGCTGCTATTGCCAGCGCGCAGGCTGGTTTGGATGTAACCATGCTTTCCCTTGTCCCACCTCGAAGAAGTCATTCATCTGCAGCCCAGGGCGGCATGCAAGCCTCGCTGGGAAATTCAGCAAAAGGTAAGGGTGACAACCCAACTGTTCATTGGCTGGATACTGTTAAGGGCTCTGATTGGGGCGCCGATCAGGAAGTTGCCCGCATATTTGCTGATAATGCCCCCATAGCCATGCGCGAAATGGCTCATTTTGGTGTGCCCTGGAATCGTGTTGAAGGCGGTCCCCGTGAAGTTTACATCAAAGGCAAAAAAACGACTATTGTTGAAGATCATGATAAAGAAGGACTGATCACTGCCCGCGATTTTGGTGGTACAGCCAAGTGGAGAACTTGTTATACGGCTGATGGAACGGGACACACCGTACTTTATGCCATGGACAATTTAGCGGTTCAGCTGGATATCACCATCCACGATAGAATGGAAGCACTTAGCCTTATCCATGAAGACGGTGCCTGTATTGGAGCCGTTGTTCGCTCACTCAGGGATGGAGAGATTATAAACTATCTGGCCAAAGCGACTGTCATTGCCACAGGCGGCTATGGAAGACTCTATGGTGAATCCACCAATGCCATCATTAATGAAGGTACGGGATCAGCCATAGCCCTGCAAACTGGTCTGGTTCCCCTGGGAAATATGGAAGCTGTTCAATTTCATCCAACTGGTATCGTGCCAACAGATATTCTGGTCACTGAGGGTTGTCGTGGTGACGGGGGTCTCCTGCTGGATGTGGATGAATATCGTTTTATGCCTGAATATGAGCCAGAAAAACAAGAATTAGCCTCACGCGATGTTGTCTCTCGCAGGATGAAGCAACACATCCTCAAGGGTAAAGGCGTTCAATCATCGTATGGTGAACACCTCTGGCTGGATTTGCGTCATCTTGGTGAAGAACATCTCACCACCAAGCTCCGGGAAGTCTACGATATTTGCATGTACTTCATCGGAGTCAACCCTATTAAAGAGCTTATACCGGTACGTCCAACCCAGCACTATTCCATGGGTGGAATTCGTGTTAACAAGGATGGTATGGCCTATGGCATGAAAGGCTTATTCGCTTTGGGCGAAGTGGCTTGCTGGGATATGCATGGTTTTAACCGTCTAGGTGGCAACTCCCTGGCTGAAACAGTGGTTGCTGGTATGGTAGTGGGTGAAAAAATCGCAAATTTTGCCAAATCGGCTGAATTGAACGCAAATATCTCTCTGGGAGAGAAATTCGCCAAGGAACAGACTGACCTTATTGAGCATCTGCTAACCAACTCTGGTGAGGAAGACGTCTATGCCCTCCGAGATGAAATTGCTGAGTTGCTTAAAGATCATGTTCATATTTTCAGAACTGGTGAGGGCCTTGAAAAAGCAGTTAACGGTCTAAAGGAAATTTTAGGTCGAGTGGACAATGTGAAGGTCAAGGCCAGTGCCCCTGGTATGAACCCTGCATTATCACAAGCACTCCGGATCAAAGGGATGGCACAACAGGCCTATATCATTGCCAAGGGAGCCCTGCTGCGCACTGAATCCAGGGGAGCCCATACCCGTGAAGATTATCCTGCCAGAGATGACAAAAACTGGCTGAATCGCACACTTGCCAGCTGGCCAGTGGGTGCAGATGAGCCTGAATTTAATTATGAACCTGTAGGCCCTCTTGATCTGCCTCCTGGTGATCGAGGATATGGTGGGGGACAAATGATCGATATGGATTTGAGTCTTGAAGCATACAACGCCAAAGTCGATGCCGAGCAAAAAGCGCTGGGAAAACAAGATACAAGTGAACCGATTGGAGTTAGCCTTCCAAAGGAAGCCTGGCGTGAAGAATCACCCTATAAGGATGCAAAATAATGGCACGTACATTGACATTTAAAATATTCAGATATAATCCCACCAAAGAGAATGATGAACCGCATATTGACACCTTTGAACTGGAGGAGACTCCTCGTTTAAATCTGTTTACTGCCCTTCATCGAATCAGAGAGAAACAAGCACCAGATCTCATGTATGATTTTGTCTGCCGAGCTGGTATTTGCGGCTCCTGTGCCATGATGATCAATGGTCGACCCACACTGGCCTGCAGAACACTTACGGCTGACCTGACAGACACCATTGAATTGTATCCCCTGCCCTTCTTTAAACTCCTCGGTGATCTTTCAGTAGATACAGGTGTCTGGTTCCATGATATGGCCAAACGTCTGGAATCCTGGATCCATACGACCAAGGAATTTGATCCCACTGCCGAAGAAGAGCGCATGGACAATGACACCGCCAATAAAATCTATGAATCTGAACGCTGTATCGAGTGTGGTTGCTGTGTGGCAGCCTGTGCTACGGCACAGGTTTATCCTGATTTTTTGGGCGCAGCTGGATTGAATCGCATTGGTCGCTTTATGTTTGATCCCAGGGATACCCGTGGAGAACAGGAATGGTTCGAATTGGTTTCAACTGATATTGGTGTGTTTGGCTGTATCGGTATGATGGCCTGTGACGATGTCTGTCCCAAGGATCTACCTCTTCTGGAGGTCTTCTCCTATATTCGTCGCAAGATGAATTCAGGAGTAAAGGTTGCTGTGGACGAAATGGATCTCACCTAAAACCTGTTTTCGCGAAGCCAAACAGGTTTCGTAATCAAAGAGCCACGGCAGATATGTCGGGGCTCTTTTTTTTACTTCAAATACGTAATCTTCTGAGTTTGACTTATCCCACCTTCTTCGAGAACCACAAGATAGACACCCGCTTCAACCTGCAGCCCCTGCCCATTGAGGCCGGTCCATTCAACCTCGTGAGTACCAAATGCCTGGCTCTCATCCAACAAGGTTTTAATTCTGGTTCCCCTTAAATCGTAAATAGTGATCGAGATGTTCATTACATCATCGAGCTCGTAGCGAATGGTAACAGCAGGGTTGAAGGGATTAGGATAGGCTGTGTGCAAAGTGGCAGTATTGGGACGATATACATCTTCCCCAACACTTACGGCATTCAGGTTTTCAAAATAGCTAAAGGTTCCCTCATAATTCCCAACCGCGAGATCAAGATCCCCATCTCCATTCAAATCGGCCAGGGCGGGGGCGGCATTCTGGCCAAAAGAAAAACCTGACAATGAATCAGGATATTCAACCCATGTTCCATGTTCATAGCTAAAATACGTAACAGCCCGGAAGCTCTTGCCCACCAGCATATCCAGAATCCCATCCAGATTGATGTCTCCCAGCGTGAGGACGGCATTACTGCCTATATCCAGACCAATAAAGAATGTTGCGTCCTCAGTCCAGATAGCATCCAGAACGGTTCCCGAATTTTCATAATATGAAATTTGCCCGTCCTCCCTTCCTACACACAAGTCCAGATCACCATCCTGGTCTGTATCGTATAAGCGGGGACTGGACCACCCGCCTACATTGATTCCGGAAAATTCAGCAGATTCTAAGACAAAACTGGTCCCTGTATTTCTATGGTAATAAAGATTGCCGCTAAGATCTCCTACGACGAGATCAACCTCACCGTCAGCATTCAGATCACCGGCTGCGACTGCAGAATAAATTGAGTGATCAATACTACTGAAACGAGAATGGTTAGGCGTCCAGGCGGGTCCTGAAGCATTTCCTGTATTTTCATAATATTTTATGTCACCCATTTGACTGCCGCTGAGTAGATCGAGATCACCATCATCATCAAAATCAATAAAGATCGGGTTGCTGGCACCACCCACATCCATGACCCCGCCAAAAAGTGATGTCACCTCTGACCATGAAGCCTGTGCAAGTGTTCCTGTATTGCGATAATACCTGAGTGGACCGGAGGCAGTACCGTGGACCAGATCCTGCTTGCCATCACCGGTCAGATCCACCAGACAGGGTGAATTCCAGTAGGTTGATTGTCCAAGTCCAGAGAACTGAGAAATTGTCTGAATCCATGTCCAGTTGGTATTGGTTCCTACGTTTTGATAATAATAGAATCCATAGCCATCACGACCTACCAGAAGATCAGTATCCCCATCAGCATCCAGATCGGAAAACCAGGGATAGGCGTATAGACCCACATCAAACCACGATTCCTGGGTTCCGCCAAGAAAGATGGCTGCCTCAGGCGTACCATAGTTTTGATAGTATTCCACTGCTCCTGATTCACTAAGCCCAATTACCATATCACCATCATTATCCATATCAGCAAAATGCGGAACGGGATTGGCAGCCAGACTCAATCCGTCGAAAAATCCATCCACCTTTTCGAATATGGCAACTTCAGGTGTACCTGTGTTTTCGTATAGCTGTAAACCCCTGTATCCCCCACTTACGAAATCCAGATCATCGTCAGCATCCAGATCTATGCAGACCCCAATTTCACAATCCAATTCCTCTACTGAATTGAAGAGATCAGCACCTGGCTGAAACTGAGGTGAAGTAACGGACCCTGTGTTTTCAAAATACAAAGGGGGACCACTGATATTTCCCAGGATCATGTCCAGATCCAGATCATTGTCAAGATCGGCAAATCGTGGTTGTGAGAACGGTAAGGAGGGTACACCACTGGGGTTGAAAATCAGATCATTTTGTTGCCACATCTGTGCTTCGACGGCCATGGAGAGGCACAAGATGAGTATGAGTGCTTTTGTTGATCTATGCATGATATCCCCTCAAATTTTTTATGGATGAAATCTATGGGTGCATTCCCTGAAAGCAAGTTACAAGGAGGAGAATAAAGCGATTGTTCAATATTGGAATGTGAGATTACAGAAAGGTTGAGGCTTTCACCATGAGTTCTTCCCACTCCTCCAGCCAGATAGAATCAATGGTTATTCCCCCGCCTGAGCCCAGGGATATTTTCGAATCCTGCTGAACCAGGGTTCGAATAGCAATATTGAAACTGAACTCTCCATCAGGATGAAAATAGCCCAATGATCCCGTATATATCCCCCTGGAAGAATCTTCTAATTCATCGATAATTTCCATCGCATGTTTTTTGGGGCAACCTGTAATGGATCCACCAGGCAGCATGGAAAGCAGGGCGTCAACGGGTTTAAGACCTTGCTTAAGCCGTCCTGATATTCTGGAATAGGTATGCCAGACTTTGGGGAGTTTTCTCATATCCTTGACTGCTTCAAGCGAAATACTGCCAACCTCGCTGACCTTGCCCAGATCATTCCTGAGGAGATCAGTAATCATGAATAATTCAGCCTGTTCCTTTTCACTACTCATCAACTCCTGGCGTCGGGCATCATCTTCCTGTTGGGTGGTTCCACGGGGTCTGGTGCCCTTAATGGGCTCCGTCGTTAAAATCCCATTCCTATGATGTAGAAATAACTCCGGCGAGAGTGAATGAATCTTGAAGCCACCAAATTCCATGGCCAGTGCATAGGCGGCAGGATGCTTTTTTAACATGGCTGCATATGATATGGTGTTATCGGTCTTCCCAGTCAGTTGTTGGGTATAGTTGAGCTGATAAAAATCACCTGCACGGATGTATTCCTGGATTCGATGGATGATATTTGCATACCTTGATTTTGAAATACTTGATGTGAATTCAATGGGCGAAGACAAGTCTGAGGGTGAATCTATATTCTCAAATCCTGAAGGGTCGAATCCCACGTAGTCAGGTTGGCCTTGCTGGTACTCAACCCATTTATCATAAGCATGGATGACTGCCAGTGGAACTTGTCTCTTGTGCTGACTGACCACACCCTGAAGCGCCATTCCCAGGTCATAGCTGAAATAGCCCCCACAAAGCTTATCTCCATTCATTCCCAGAAAGTCCTCAAGAGCTGGAAGGTTCTCAATATCGTTGAGAATGAAGCTTGAGGCGGGTTGAAATGCCAGGAGATCACGCCACATGGATGTGCCATCACCATCTGTTCTAAAACAGGTGTCACCTGTATTGGTAACCTGCAACCAGAGTTGTTCCTTGCTCATATCAAAGTTCCAGGAATTTTTGGATGATACGATTTCCTGTATTCATCATTAAAAAGGATTCAGGATGAAATTGCAGACCAAAGAGAGGTAATTGTTCATGTTCAATAGACATGATGTCGCCAGTAGCATCATGGGAAGTGGCTAAAAAGCCTTTGGGCACTTCGTCTATAACCAGAGAGTGATACCGCGCGACCTCAAAGGATGCATCCAGATCAGCCATGATCCTTGAACCATTTGTAGTTATGGTGGTAGTTTTTCCATAAACGAGTCGTTGTGCAGGGATGACGGATTGCCCATAGGCAACTGCCAGGCATTGGTGCCCCAGACAGATTCCCAGGATTGGAACTATTTCAGAGAATCTTTTAATAAGGGGAATACAGATACCTGAGTCTGCCGGGGTTTTGGGTCCCGGGCTGAGAATGATCCGCTCTGGTTTTAGAGCAGCAATAGTATCCAGGGAAAGGCCATCATTCTTTTCAACAATGACCTCCTGTCCAAAACCGGATACCTGTTGATAGAGGTTATAGGTAAAAGAATCGTAATTATCTATGAGAAGGATCAAGGGCTGAGATCCTGAGACACTAGAATGTCTTCTCTCCCAGAGTCTTTAATCTCTCCAGACGCTCCACCTCATTCTTTTTCAGCCAGATATCCTGCGACAGTATTGTCCAGGCTTTCATAAAATAAGGAGCCGCTTCTTCTGGTTTACCCTGAAGGGTGAGACACTCTGCAATCTCCTCTGAGACATAACCATCTTCATCTTGCCCCGCTGCCAACATTTCTTTTTCAAGCTCATATTGCATTACCAGGGCCTTATCAACGTTTCCTAATGAACGATGGGTTCTGGCTACACACCACTTTGCAATCTGGGTCTCAATAATCTGTTCATGGGCTTCACGCCATTTGAGGGCCTTCAGGAAAACGGCCATGGCCTTATCAAATTCCTGCATATCATGGTAGGTCCAGCCAATATTGTTGTATAGAGATCCCAACCACCCCTGTGCTCTTTTATCCAGGCTTTTTTCCGCTAGATCCATTGCCTTTTCATTCCAGAGCAATTGCTGATCCTGCAGCGCTGCAATGCCCAGCATGTGGGCTGCATCCACTGCATAAAAGTCAGCTTTTACATCAAGACCTGCTTCCCAGGCTTCCAGAAAAAGAGGCAATGATTCTTCCTGCTTTCCAGATGAATTAAGAGTCCTCCCCCGTTCCAGTAAATAGCGAATCTTGGCAATGGGAAATTCAGGTTTTAATTCAGATTCAATTTGATCCAATAATTTATGGGCATCTTCAAATTTTTGCTGAAGACTCAGGGATCGGGCAATTTGTGTTCGCAACTCCAGTTCATATCCAGGGTCCTCCTGCTCAGTTGTATTGTCCAGTATCTCCCTGAATTTCTGCTCTGTCTCACCAGGGTTATTGTAGTTCCATAATTTATCAAAATCATGCATTTGAAATTCCTCCTCGACTGCAACCCCCTTATTATCCGGCGAACAACTTATTAACACCAGTAGCATACATATGAACACGACATTTTTTTTATACATAAGCGTACCAATCCATAATATTTTGTAATAATTATTCTTTGCTAATATCAAATTAAGACGTAAGCTAAGGGTGTAAAGCAGAAAAATAAGTCCCCTGGGGGAACAAATCCTGACTTTTGGAAGTGGAAGGGAAATAAACTATGGAAACATCAGTTGTCAATCGCTACTCAAGAGGAGCCAGCTGGCTGCTCATTATTTACTTATCCGTAGCAATATCTGGATGCGCTAATAGACCCGTTGAACTCGCTCCAGAGCAAGCCAAGATACTTCAGACCAGGGATTTCAACGGGTCTCCAGAAGAAGTGGCCAAAGCCGCAAGTCTTGTCCTCCAGGAAATGCACTACACCATGGGCAATGTGGACATGGATCTGGGACTCATGACTGCCAGTAGGACATCCGAACACCTCCTGGCACCCATAAGTCGTGAAACAGTTGCTGAAGAGAGCCTCGAGAGTGATGTTGGGACTTTCTGTTTGATAGCAGGAACCATGGCCGTTGTAGGTCTTTTTATTGCGTGGATGTTTGATGCATTTGATAATGACGATGAAGGTGAAGATCAGGATGATGAAAACGATAATCGACGCTCCCACCGTCCCCGACGTTCGCACAGATCCCGCTCCCACCATCATGATTCTGGCGTTTCGATATTTGGTTCCAGTGATTCCAGCCCTTCGAGTGCCGATTCTTATACCTACATCATGACCATTAATCTTGAAGACCTTCCTCTCCAGCAAACCCGGGTACGCCTGACGGTTCAGGGAGAACATTACGAAGGTCCCAGTCTTGTTGAATCAGGTCCAGTACAGGACCAGCAATTCTTTATCGATTTTTTCAATCGCCTGTACACTGAACTTCAGCCTTAATAGAGATTCGTCAGAATACAGTTACCAGTTAAGCAATAAGATTGAGATCAGCCCTACTTTCACTCATCCTGTTTACACAAATTGTATGCGCACAGGAGCTGACACCCCTGGATTCATTGTATGCTCAGGATAGCCTCAGCTTTGCTCAAAGAGCACTATTAAAGCCCATCCAAGCCTGGCAGCATTTCAGCTATGAATCATCAGCACTCAACTGCCAATTCGAGAAGTCATGCTCCAATTTTATGGTTGAAGCTGTTCTGGAGAAAGGATTTTTGCGGGGATCAGTCATGGGAACTGACAGGATCGTTCGCTGTAATCCTTCAGCCCGTCATTACCACTTACAACTCCCACATTCTAAAATTCAATATGACGGGAGGTTGGTGGATCCACTCGAATATGCCAGAGAGCCTAGCCCTGGGAAAAGCCCACTTCTGGCGACTTCCTTATCAATAATTCCGGGCCTGGGTAGAGCCTATGCCGGGCATCCCGTTGACGGACTATTCAGCTTTATTCTGGTCTCTGGATTTGCTTTTAATACCCATCAACATATTCAGGCGGAAAATCCTGTTAGAATCGGGATAAATGCCAGCTTCATGACCCTCTTCTGGCTGGCTGATTTTTATGGGGCTCACCGTAGCGCTAAAATGTCCCCACCACGAAATACTCAGCCCTGATTTTTTCGCAATAATTATCACACACCACCCTCCCTGATTCCGATTTAGAATAATAAAAAACCTCGTAAGCGTGTTAAATTATAATGTCTTAAAAAATAATCATAACACACCTACGAGGTGAAGATGCGCAAAGATAAAAAACCCTCCTTCAAAATCAAAGCAAGTAATGA
>JADHUM010000019.1 GCA_016784545.1 Candidatus Neomarinimicrobiota bacterium | reverse complement strand
TCTTAGAGCCATCCTTTTTGCGCCTGATTTTATCCGTACCAAAATCGATCAAATATGGCAAGTTATTAGAAACATTGACGCTTGCTGCGATACAGCCAAAATCCAGGTGGCGTAAAACGTGGTTTATCAGGGACGACTATTTTAGTCACAGATTTACACCCGTCTCTGCTCGTTGAGCTACGCCGGGAAGGCGGATTATCACAGATGTTAAAATCCAAGCTATGGTGATATTCTCAAGTCATGGGAGCTACAATCAGCTCACCAGAGACAGCTAACCGACTCTTTCCCGTTCCCATGATTCTCTTCGTCCATAGTTTCATGAGACTCTGGGCAATAGCATCAAACCCAAACTCACTATTCAGTTTATGAAAACTTCGGAGTGGAAGTAGCTGGAGTAACGATTTGTTTTGACCGAATACTGCCTCCAGGATAAATGTGAAGAACCCTATCCAGTTCCACCTTGTCGATCACCTTGCTGATCAGACGTACCAAATGGTTTCTGGTAGCCATAGAGCGAAAGAGTTGGGATAGGTGTTGTTCGTATGCTTTGAAGTTAACCTTTGGGGACAATGGATTGATCATATACAGCTATAATATTAACAGTGATATATGTGTGAATATTCTTTTATACCCCCTTTATTTACAACAAAAAAAGGCTGCCATTTGGGGACAGCCTCTAATTTGTATTTTATGCTTTATTACTGGCTAGGGTCTTACTCTTTCACGAGTCGTATAAATAAAACCCAGTGTAGCTGAAGTATACGTTTCATAGTCATGATCAAAAAGAGTACGGAAATCAATTACTTCAATAAAACCTTTGAAATGTCTGCGATGGAGCCTGGTAGGAAGGATGCGCTGGGTATATACCTTATCACCTGTATCCAGGGTTTCAGTATAATGAAAATGAAATCGTGATCTCGAGTCGGGACGGCTTAAGCGAGGATGATATCCAAGTCGACCAGCGACCATCTCTCCTTCACCTTCAACCTCATTGCTCAAGACCACATTCATTCGATTGATCCCAGTTTGAGAGAGGAGGAGTGGATTATTGCGGCTATAGAATACGTTTCCAAAATCGGTCAAAACCAAAGTGGAATCTTCAGCAACCCATTCCAGAGCCTCGATATCAAGCACCTCGCCAGAGTGACCACTTAGCAAAGTCATTGCAACTGGCTTCCAATGCTCCTCGCCAGCATCATTCAAACGTTTTCTAAAAGCGACTCGACGCGTTGATGTCATGGCAATGGGCTTCTCACTGAATCGGATTGAATCACCTCTTGTCCATTCACTTTCACCTGTCCAAACCCTGGCAAATTGACGTACGTGAAATGTCCCGGTGACAGCATGTGTGATAAGGGCCAGGGCAGAACTATCGTCTTCGACTTCCACTGTAATACCGCGTTCCACATCCATTCCTCTGCGACCGAATCTCCATACATAATTTGAATCTCTTACTGACATTATTGTAAACAACTCAGCGGAATGATCTCCCTCTGGCGATTTACCCAGGGCGTAATCTTCATCTTCAATATCACCCATGCCTTCAATTCCATACGTGCTATCATCTGCAGCGATAACTCTCATAATGGCATCTTCAATAGCGGTATTCGTATCGCTTTCAGCCACATCACAGGATACAAACATTCCCAGAATGAGTGCCAACAAAACGATAATTTGATACTTTTTCATAGTTCAATCTCCACTTAAATATTACTTACCTTTTTGGGTATTCTTCATGGTTTTTTTCATACCACGCCGTTCATTTTTCATGTACTCCCTCAAATCACTTCTGAAGCGAGCCTCAAAACCGATATAAATAAGCTGTTGCTCAGGAGTCAGATGCTCTGGCAGGCCAGTGATGAAATCATTTTTTATTTTAAACACTGCTCTCTGCTTCTCAGCATATTCTTGTAAGAATTTATCGACCTGTTTCTGAGTCACATCACCCTTTTCCATGAGTGCATGGGCATCTTTGGCCAGGACTCTGATTTCGCCCTGAATTTCTTTTAGTTTGCGCTCATGAATTTGAACGAGAGGAAGGAATGTAACCACCTGTTCTTCGGTTAACTCCAAAACCTCTGTCAACTTCCAGATTCGAATGGCATCCATATTCTGCGGATTCCTCCGACCTTCCATTGGCGTTGGCGGTTGCCCAAGTGAGGTTCCAACCAGGATGATGGTCAAAAATAGAAGCTTTGTTCGCATATTACGCCTCCTTTAAATAGCCCATGAGAGCTTCCAGATCATTTTCGTCCAGAAGTGCATCGGCCTCTTCAACGTATGTAAAGTAGTTATCATCAATTAAATAGTCCACGCTCTGATCATAAAATACGGTGTCTTGCGTATTTACTAGATCCAGATCCTGGGTTTCGGTCCAGGAATATTCCCAACCTGCTACAATCAGTTCGCTACCAGGCAATGTTAAGTCCTCATCATTTCCTGGAATGACCATAATCCCAATCAACACCAGCAAAATGGCGACAGGACTTGAATAGAAAGCCTTTCGTCGAATCGCCCTCTTTTTGATGCTGGAATAGGTTCCAGCAATGACTGTATCAATATCAAATTGGAGGTTTTCATCTCCAGATGATAATTCTTCTCTGATAAATTTTTCTGTTTTGTCCATCTTAACCCACCTGCTTATTTATATATGATTCAATTCTTTTTTTACCCTCATGAAAATGCACTTTTGCTGCATTCTCTGAGCATCCCAGTGCTTCTCCAATCTGAGCAAAGGGCAGATCCTGATAGATGCGAGCCACCACAACGGCATGCTGTCGCGGTGTTAATAATACCAGACTCTTTTCAAGTAGCGTAGAATTATACTCTCTCTCAGTATCTCGAGCTGGATCAGATCCTGAAATCAGAGACTTGATCTCATCAAGGATTGATAAACTCCAGCGCTTCCTCTTTTTCAAATGCGTGTACGAAAGATTGATAGCAATTCTGAATATCCAGGTCTTGACGCTTGACTTGCCCTTGAACTGATGACTTTTTTCCCAAACACGAACAAAGGTATCTTGTAAAATATCCTGGGCGTCTTCAGTATTGGATACAATCCTCAAAATGAAATTGTACAACTCGGGGGAATATTCACGCATGAGTTGATCAAAGGCCCTGGAGTCACGGCTTTGAACCTTTTCAAATAGCACAATATCAGGCTTTTTTGTCATCACTGGAGGTTTAGATGCTTGTCAGTGACAAAAGGTTAAGAGGGTGGATAGGGCTAGTTATCAAAGGTCCAGACAATCGACAGATATCGAAAACGAGAATTGGGGATCTGATTGGCCATAAGTGAATATTCAGGGTTCCAGGAAGTGGATCCATATTGTGACCAAAGCTGGTCATGTAAAAGATTTTGGTCGGTGAAACTGACGATGACAGAACTTACTTGTCCAGAAATGGTGTAATTCAGAAGATGTAGCAGTTCCTCACCTGGGAATCCGGAGTAAGTAGTCTGAAAGTTCTCTGCGTCCAGCATACCTGGTTGGGTATCAAACCAATGTTTCCCCCAGACTTTCAATTCACCATGAAGGGCTGCCTTAAACAGTGTGAGCTCCTGATTGACTTCCCAGTTGATATATTTTTTAGAGAATATCCAATCATGTGTCCCACCCACGATAGCGCCACCCATCATAGCTGACATGTGCCATGGGAACCGGATGCGACCCTCACCAGAATACCCAGATATGCCATATCCGTCGTCTTCACCACTCCAGTAACTCATTGAAAGGTTTATATGTCGAAAGGTAAGCCCTGCTGTCAACTCTTGAATAGTGCTAATAGATAATTTTGGATTCCAAATTCTCTCTTCAACCAATTGATGGGTTTGATATTTGAGGTGCAGGGAACCTACTCCGTATTGAGCGTCGATTATGGGAGAAAAATGCGATTTCCCCACCATTCTCAAGCCCATCTCCAGTGAATAATTATCACCTGACCACTGCGGCAGTGTGAACTCCGACAAGTGGTATGCTCGTTTATTGCCACCGAATTGTTTGGAAATGTATCCTATTTTCAGCCCTGCAGATCCCAGACCCAGCAGGCTAAATCTATGTTTCATATTAGCCATTTGAGAAAGAGATTTTCTCTCACCTCCTGACCAATTCCATACGCCACCCTGTACCCATGCAAATAATTCGCTTCCTTGAGAATTGGAGTCCAGATTATTCCATTCAAAGCTTCCATCCCACCGATTTGAGTGTACCTGGGGAATATCATTGTAATACCAGGCAGACAGACTATCCTGAGCAATCATATAAAGCGGGTTGATCTGGTGATCATACCCAGCTTCAAGCTTATAATATTGACCATCCTTTTCTGTATTGACTTGAAACCTGTGCCGTTGTTCATCATATACCGTGGCATCCAAAATGCGGGGATGTGATCTCAATTTTGAGGTCCATCCATATCGAGTCTCAGTATCCAGACTGTTATGATACCACAATGTAAAATCCTTAAATATCCCATCCCCCTGTCTGTAATTTACCAGAGTTGATGCTGCCGTCGTATCGGCAGGTGCCGTAAGTGAAGGATGCATTTGCTGCCAGAGACTTGCCGTGGGGACTATGGGTATCCAACCCTGGCGGTCTGTATTGAAGGGCTCACCGCTTAAGGGAGATACAACAGTCAAATCTCGCCAATCATCCACGACAATACCTTGCATCCCGAAGGAGCGATAAAATTGAAGATGTCCCCAACTTCCATTGATGCCCCCAAAATCGGGATAGCTATTCCCAACCACTGCAAAGTGATCCAATTGTGCGTTTAAGAAGAGTGGGACACACCCAAGCGTCAGAAAGATATTTCTAACCCGCATGCTGCCCCCTCAATAAGCCGTGCATCTCAAGCTGTCGAAGCACCAACCTGACCAGACCAGGACCAAAAAGGCTAAACATGATTGTGTTTGAAACGAGGTGTGTGACAAAAAATATGATACCAGCACTCAGTGTAGCCCAGACAGTTCCTTCCGTCATCCCTGAACTGATAGGAAAACTCAATGTCGTAAGTACATCATAAAACATTGTCAATAAAAAGCCAATGATACCCAGTGCGATGGAAGTTAGCAGATAGGGTTGTTCTTTTGCTAAAAACCTGGATAAAAGCCCGCCAGTCAGTCCGCTCAAACCCAGGCTGATGATTTGAAAAAGGTATAGAACCGGGAATCCCAGACCAGAGCCGATGGGATTTAAAGCTGAAAAGATTGCTTCCGCCACCAGCGCAACAATTAAACCGCGTCTTGGTCCCAGTGCCACACCACCGAGGAAGGCTGATAGAATAATCAACTCAATATTGGGAATCAACGCGAAAACCATTCCAACCGTGACAATCAGACCTGTCCACAGCGACATGAGGGCAATTCGTCTATATTCTGATAGAGACATTTCCATGAATTGGTTAGACTTCCTGATCACTCTCTAGTTCACCTTTCAGTAGTGGAATGCGGAAATAGTTAAAACGATTGGTCCACACACCTGGCTCTCCGTCTTTATCGAGCACTTCCTCCATCATATTCATGCGGGCATCCAATTCGTCAATATGGTGCAATAGTAACGCTTCCTTGAATTTTGGTCGCTTGGGTGATTGCCATTCATATTTGCCCTGATGTGAAAGTATCATGTGCTCAACCTTAAGTTGTAAATCTTTGGGAAAGTCATCAATTTTTGCCATGGCTTCCCTGGCTAAATCACGTCCCAGTACTATATGCCCCAAAAGTTGGCCTTCATCGGTGTATCCTGGTTGTTGAGCCGGATTCAACTCAATGATTTTTCCAATATCATGGAGCAGGATACCAGTCAGGAGCAGGTCGCCATCTACATTATAGTGTTCACCCAGATACACACCAATCTTGGCCATGGACAATACATGTTCAAGAAAGCCACCTAACCAGGCATGGTGCAATTTCATTGAAGCGGGGTGTTGTTTTATTATATCGGCATTATCTTTATAGATGTTGCTGATCAGGGATTTGAGATGGGTATTTTTCATCTCTTTGATAATTTTGGCTAATTCGCGCCACATCTGATTCACATTGTGTTTGGTGCTGGGGATCAATTTTGCTAAATCAAATCCATACTCCGCGTGCTTCTCAGGTGAAGCTTTCCCAATATCCTCGACTTCAAGCTGAAGCTGTTCTCTGTATAGGCTTACCCTGCCTTTCACGACCACAGCATCTCCAACATCAAATGATTTTTCAAAGGCGGGCACATTTTCCCAAACTTTTGCTTCGATGGTGCCTGTACTATCCTGCAAATCCAACTGCAAATAGGGATGATTTGTACGCGTACTCCTGAGATGTTTTTCTCTGACCAGAAAAAACCCCTGAATGAGGGAATTTTTACGAAAGTTATTTATCCTGGTGATTTTGGCTTTCATGTAAGAAACTACCTTCCTGCTTATGCTCGGGGAACAGTTTAATTAATTTTAATTGTGAGACAATTCCAATGCTGAAGGTCGTGGTTTACACCCTCTGAATTGAACTTGGTCTACCCAACTGACTTTTGTTTGTCTACATTCTAAGCAATATCAAAACGGCAATCAAGGTGAAATGTGTCCAATCTTCAAGAAGACTATATCCTGCGCATGATTCAGATGATAGGCGAAGTCATTACTGCTGCTTTACAACTGAATGCAAAAGGGCAAGCTTCTGAAGCAGATCAGAATTTAGCAAATGTCCTCCATACAATCATGCCCGAACACGCCGATCTTGTTGAAATGGTGGATGAAAGCACTGCCCTAACCCTACTGGGTGATTCAAAATTGGTTGAGGCCTATGTGGAACTTCTACTGGTTCAAGCTGAAATGAAAATAGCTCTGGATAAATACAGAGACGGAGAAGCTTTCCAGACCAGGGCAATCCGACTCATGATCAAGTGTATTCAAAAGGAAGGATATGTCAGCCTAAAAGGTCAATTAATCTGGGGGCGTCTTTCAGAAATAGATTTGCACTTACTGCAGGAAAAAACGGAAATTGAGCTATGGGCAGATCTGGATAGAGCAATCAAAAACGGGCTAATTACTGTTCCCTGAGATAAGATTCGTAGTCCTCTTTCCGATTTAGATTCATCAGGGGCGTTTCGTCTTTCATGGGGAAGAAATATACCGGGCATTTTTTCAAAGCTTTATGGATGGCATACTCTCCATCATCCATGGCTGATCTGAAGATGGGTATGCAGTTCTTACTGTAGAAAGCGAATAGGGGTTGTTGTCGCCCGTCAATACATATTGGCACTACTGCAGATACATGATCCAGGTGTGATCTCATTTTCTCAACCAGAGTCATGTCAATGGTAGGAATATCAACTGCTACTACAAAATTGTACTCTGTCCGTGAAGCACTGAGGACTGAAGTTAACCCCTCGAGGGGACCTCGACCCTGGTGCTCATCTTTCACAACAGGTAAATTGAGATATGCCAGTTTTCCTGGATCGTTAGCCGAGATGAGGACATCCCCAAAATATTGTTTTAAGATACGAACCTGACGATCCAATAGCTGCTCATTGCCCACTTTTAGAAAGCGCTTATCCTTCCCCATTCTTTTCCCACTACCACCAGCAAGAATTATAGCGGTGCAAGAATTACATGGCGAAGCATTCATCGCTTAATCTCAAAATGTTTCCTGAAGAGCTTTCTCCAGTGCAGGCAAATCAGTTGAGGGATATTGACAGGCATAGTCCTGGCAAATATAAACGGTCAGGCCCCCATCAATAGCTTTTTGGTAAGATAAAAATCCTGAAATATCCTCGATAAGATCAAAGTTTTCATTGGGTCGGTAAAGTGTAAGTTTAAAAGGATCATAAAACTTCCTGAGGACACCACGTGCATCAGCAAGATTCTGTTTGTCACCAGCGATAACAATCTCCCGGGTTCCATTCACCTGCGCTTGAACAATCTGCAAGAGTGCCGAAAATCCACGTGGAGCACGATTGACCTGTTCAGAAAAGGTCTCACCGATCTTTCTTGAAAGTCTTTCCCATTCAGGCTTTTCTGCCAGGCGCCCCAGATAGTACAGGTTTTCTGCGGCAATAGAATTCCCTGAAGGAATGGCGCCATCATAAATTTCTTTCTGACGGATGAACAGATCACTATCCCCTGTTTCCGTAAAGAAAAATCCACCACCCTCTTCATCCCAGAATTTGCTGAGCTGAGTATTCTGTAGCTGAATCGCCAATTTTAGATATTCTGCATCAAATGAGGTTTCGTAATAGTTTCTGAATCCCTGGATGATAAAACTGTAATCATCAAGAAATCCCTCAATTCTATTATCCCCAGATTCTGGCATATGCAATAATTGGCCATCCCTCATGATTTCATCCCTGAGAAATGTAGCCAATTCAGAAGCCGCCTTGCTGTACTGTGACTTCCCTGTAGCAGAAGCAGCACGGGAAAGTGCCGAAAGGGCCAAACCATTCCAGTCTGCCAGTATTTTATTGTCCAGACCAGGATGAATTCTGTCCTCCCGTAGCTGATACAGTTTTTCACGCAGCTCTGCCCATTCCTCGCTATTTACTAAGACCTTATATTCTGAACCAGAATCAATATCAAAAATGTTCTCACCCGAAGGTTGGCGACTGGCTTCATCATCGAAATTTCCTGCTTTTTGAAGGCCAAAGATGGGTGCGAATTTGGCGAGTTGATCATCACCCATCACTTCCTGGAGTTTCTCCCAGGACCAGACATAAAACTTACCCTCCTCCCCTTCACTATCGGCATCTTCGGCTGAGTAATAGGCTCCTGTGGGAGCCTTTAGTTTGTCTGAGAGATAGGCGAAAATCTCGTCTACAGTTTGGAGAAATAGAGGATCACGGCTTAGTTCCCAAGCCTCAGTGTATGCCAGCATGAGGTTTACCTGGTCATAAAGCATCTTTTCAAAATGTGGGACATGCCAGTTTGCATCTGTGCTATATCGATGGAAGCCAAAGCCGATATGATCGAAAATACCCCCTAGTCTCATCTCCTTGAGACTGTGAAGCGCCATGTTAGAAATTGTAGAATCATCGGTTCGGTACCCTTCCCGGAGTAAAAATACCAGATTATGGGGTGAGGGGAATTTAGGCGCAGACCCAAAGCCACCTTTGGAGGAATCATAATTTCGCTTGAAGTCTGAACTGGCCTTGGCAAGCACATCACCATCCAATAATTCACCAGCCTGTTCCGGTGTCTTTTGCTGCAATGCATGCATTATTTGATCAGCGGCACCTTCAATTTCTGCTCTTTGTGTCTTCCACGCTTCGGTAATTTTGGGTAAGAGGTCTAACATACCCATCCTCCCTGGTGCGGACTCCTTGGGAAAATAGGTCCCTGCAAAAAAGGGCCGTTTATCATGACTCATCACAATGGTGAGCGGCCAACCCCCTCGCCCGATGAGGGTAGTCGCTGCAGCCATGTAGACTTGATCAATGTCGGGGCGCTCTTCTCGATCGACCTTTATACATACATAATTCTCATTCATGAGCTTGGCCACGGCTTCATCCTCGAAAGATTCATGAGCCATCACGTGGCACCAGTGACAGGTTGAGTAACCAATGGATAAAAAGATTGGTTTGTCCTCCAGCCGTGCTTTTTCAAATGCCTCATCCCCCCATGGATACCAATCAACTGGGTTATGGGCGTGTTGAAGTAAGTAGGGACTAGATGATTTAGCGAGTCTGTTTGTATACGGGTGGGAGTCGTGCATTGAATCTCCTTGGCAAGATATGATAAGCGCTGTAATGCTAATAATTATTAGGGTGTTATGAGAGCGATTGAATCTAAACATTTGTTTTGTCATTCGAGGAATATATTCATTGGCACTTTTAATGCGATTAATATTGTCATAATTGTCATGAAGCAGATCTTTTGTTTTCTCTGGATTTGGTATCATGATTGGATTCCAGGTATCCATATCTGCTTTTCCGACGACAACTTGCAACCATATAAAAATTGAATGTAATACTATTCTAATTCAGTGTCAGCCACCCTTGCAACCCCATGTGTGTGAAACTATATTGGGCGGCTTTTTTTAAATCCAAAATTTTTATACGCTATGAGTAGCGCAGGAGGAATAACAAAATGGGTGTGATGAATAAAATGCGGGACAACATGGCTGGGATCATGATATTTCTGGTTGTTGTCTTCGTACTGACCATGTCTGTAGGTGGATTGGTTGGAGGTGCGGATATCACGGACCTGCTCAGCGGTAATCAACCCAATGCCTTTACTATGGTAAATGGCGAGGAGCTTTCCCGAGAAAATTTCATGCGTTCTCTACAAAATGAGCGGGAAAACTATAGACAACGCAACGGATCCGAACCAACAGAACAGCAAATGGCCCAGTTAACGGATCAAGTATGGGAAACCATGGTGACTCAACTGCTTATTCAACAGCAGATAAAGAAACAGGGCATATCTGTTTCTGCAGATGAGATAAAATACTACTTCTCTGAAAATATTCACCCCAGCGTTCGTCAATATTTTGTTTCTGAAGCTGGAGAATTCGACTATAACGCCTATCAGGAAGCAGTTAATTCCCCTCAAGCCGGTAGTTTTTGGGCTGCCATGAGGCAACAGGTTGCCTCCATCGTCCCGGTTGAAAAATTACAGCAAAAGGTACTGGCTACCACTCAGGTCTCAGATGCAGAAGTCCGGGCAGAGTACATGAAAAACAATATCTCCTATGACCTGGATTATCTTTTCGTGAAAACCTCCCTCTGGAAGGATGATGAAGTAGAAATCTCCGAAGCAGAGACGCAAAATTATTATGACCTGAACATTGAAGATTATCAGCAGGATGAAACACGCGGCTTGCAAGTGGTTGCAACTGAGATTAAAGCCACTGCATCAGACTCCACACGAGCCCTGAACCTCATTGAGGATATCAAAGCTGATATAGTCGCTGGCGCATCTTTTGAAGCCACAGCTCAAATTCAATCTGAAGGTCCTTCAGCTCCAAATGGTGGATTCCTTGGTTGGTTTGGAAAAGGTAAAATGGCTAAACCTTTTGAAGATGCAGCATTTGCAGCTCCAGTAGGTGAAGTTGTAGGCCCTGTATTAACTCAGTTTGGTTATCACCTCATCAAAGTTGAATCTACGAGAGAAGTTGAAGGTCAGCCCGAAGTTGAAGCCCGCCATATCCTCATAAAAATTCTACCCAGCGAAACCACTCGCGATAAAATCAGAAGAAGTTTGAAAAACCTTGAATTTATGGCTGACGAGGTCGGGTTTGAAAAAGCAGTTGATTCACTGGGGATGAGTGCAAAAGCCAGCAATAAACTCCATCAAAAGGACACCTTTGTATCTGGTGTTGGATCTTTTCAATCGGCCGTCCGTTTTGCTTTCCTCTCTGAAGTTGGTACTCACAGTAAGGTGATGCAGAATGAGACACATTTCGCAATTTTCATGCTCTCAGAAATCACTCCAGCTGGTCCCAGACCTTATGATCAGGCCAAGGTCAGTATCGAACGCAAATTGATGAATGAGAAAAAGCAGTCCCTGGCAAATGATGCAGCATCCGCCCTTCTCACCCAGCTAGATGCTGAAAATGATTGGGCCAGCGTGAAACTGGATGATCGCGAAGATTTGGTCCACGAAAGCCTCACGGGGGCCATGGGTAATGCCAGCCTCAAAGGTTTGGGTCGAGTCCATGAGATTTTTGGTTTTCTGGAAAATGCCAGAACTGGTTCAATTTCACCTGTTTTTGATACACCTCGCGGTGCTATTATAGTCAGACTAAATGCTCGTTCAGACTTCAACCAGGAAGACTTTGCAGCTCAATATGACGATCTATATAATGGCCTGACACAAACGCGACAAAATGAAATCTGGAATAAATATCTAGAAGCCCTTCGCGAGAATGCTGAGATAATGGACAACCGTCTTCGCATGTTATAAGTTTTAAGTCAAATATTGTCTCAAAAAACGGGGAGCTTGCTTCCCGTTTTTTATTTATCAGAAGCACTTGCAACCTGAATCTCACCCAAATAAGACTTTATATTTCCTCCTCATTAATTATGTTGTCATAATTGGTTTTTAAAGGAGAATTTTGTGACGCGAACAAAAATTATACTGATCGTTATTGTCGGATTGTTCATCATCATGCAACTTGTTCCGCTCAATCAGACAAACCCACCGATTATTCAGGATGCCTCGGCGCCGTCAGATATAAAATTAATACTTAAAACCTCGTGCTATGATTGTCATTCAAATGAAACTGAATGGCCCTGGTACAGCCGCATTGCCCCAGGATCATTCCTCATTACGCGAGACGTTGTCGAAGGCAGAAAGCATCTGAATTTTTCAGAATTTTCAGGTATGGATGCCTTTGATAGCACGGATATTGCCGATGAAATATTGGAAGTTTTAGAAGCAGGAAAAATGCCCATCCTGCCCTATCTGCTATTGCACCCAGGCGCAAGTTTGAGCGATAGTCAAATTGAGAGTCTTTTAGACTGGGCAAATACATTGTATCCAGAGTAAATTGCTCCAAAAATTATAGATCGAATCCCAAGGGGAGAATATGGATATTGCAACCATAATTGGATTAATTTTCGGCTTGTTCCTGGTCTTTTTTGGAATGTCCGAACCTGGTACTTTTACGCCTCCAGATACATTCTTCAACCTTCGTGGCCTGGCTATTGTATTAGGGGGGACTTTTGCAGCCACATTGGTGAATTATCCTTTAAGGAATGTCATCGGAATGCTAAAGGTTTCACTTCAAGCTTTTTCAAATGGAAGTTCCTTCAATCATCTCGAAGTTATTGATGAACTTGCTGGATATTCTGAGCAAGCCAGGAAAAAAGGGCTGCCCTCTCTGGAAACCATTCTGGATGGAGTAGACAACCATTATCTACAGATGGGTCTCGAGAATGCGATTCTGGAAAGAGACCCCAAGAAACTTGAAAATTTTCTCGACAATGAACTCAACTCCATGATTGATCGACATTCAAATGGTCAGGAGATTTTCTATAATATGGGTTCATACGCCCCTGCCTTCGGATTGCTTGGAACCGTGATGGGGTTAATCCTCATGATGACACGTCAGGCATCCACTTCCAGTGTAGACAGTTATGCTACAGGGGCACAGGATTCTATGTCAGCCCTGCTGCAGGGTATGGGTATCGCCCTGGTCACTACTTTTTATGGTGTGTTATTGGCTAATCTGCTTTTTATTCCCATTGCCGGGAAGTTGAAGGCACGCTCAGATGCAGAAGTTCATGGTCTCAATATAATAAAGGCCGGAATTCTTAGTATCCACTCCAAAGAACACCCACTCATCATGCGTGAGAAACTGCTTACATTTGTAGACAAAGATACGCGGAAGGCAGCAAGACAAACCACGACCTAATATCATATGCCTGACCTATCATTAACTTCTGAACGGGCATCCAACTCGTGGAAGGTTACCTATAGTGATCTCCTCACTGGTCTACTGGCCTTCTTTCTGCTTTTGATTATTAAAGCTGAACAGGATGCAAACACCACTTTCAAATTTGCTGACCAGATGAAAGACGTCATCTATGCCAAGGTGATGAAAGAGAAGCAGGACCGCCAACTTGACTGGCTCTACGTTGAACATGCAGGCCCCAAAGGTATCAAACTTCTCATCCCCTCTGCCATTGGTGATCAAACCTTTTTTGAATCTGGTGAGGATCAAATTGTCATCAATTTCATATTTTATCTAAGAGCGGTTGCCCGGATAATCGGCGGATTAGAGCTGGAAAAAATTCCTGTGCGGAACAAAGACATATTTGCCAAACTGGAAGCATCAGGAAAAACCGTAAAAATTAACGTTCGCATCGAAGGGCATTCTGATGCAGTACCCCTGGGCCGATCCTCACGATTTAGGGACAATTGGGATTTATCAACAGCCAGAGCCCATCAGGTTGCGCAGTTCCTCATTGGGGAGACAAGCATTCCAGAATCTTATTTCTCCATTTCTGGATATGGTCCCTTTCACCCCCTGGTTGATGAAACAAATTATGATGAAAACCGTCGCGTGGAAATTTACCTAGATATCCAATTGGTGGAAATCGAGAATGATTAACCGATCAGAACGAATAGCCAAGGTCGCAGGTAATGCCCGATCCAGCTGGGTGCTATCATATGGGGATACAGTTACCCTGTTAATCTGTTTCTTTATCATGATGATCACCGTGCGAGCTGGTCAGATAAACAAGGTGCATGCCTGGGTGAATGATCGTCTCGATGAGGCTTCTGGAGAAGTCCAGGTAGCCATGGATAATGCTGGGATTGAAGAAATTTCAGTCAGCCGCAATTCAAAGGGTGTACAAATCACACTGAAGGATCCAAGACTTTTTGAGGTTGCTTCCGCTCAGCCAGTTAGCACTCACCTCTACCAGCTGGATGCTGTGGCCGCCTCCATCCAGAATCTTCACATCTTCCATCTTCTGGATACCGAGCATGCAGCATTCTTGAAAGAGCTGGAATCATCAGGTTTGCGCTGGCAGGTAGAAATTCGAATTGAAGGTCACACAGATGATATGCCTCTGACCCGCAACGCACTCTATCGAGACAATTGGGAGTTAAGTGCAGCCAGAGCTCAATCAATCATGATCCAACTCCAGGAGCGTACCGGTCTTCCAGCTTCTATTTTTGCCATTGGTGGATTTGGTGAATTTCAACCCATTGGCGACAACTCAACCCAGGCCGGACGTGAAATCAATCGTCGAGTTGAAATTTTCATCGGAGCCTCGCTGGTTCAATCACTCTAATTAGAGTTTGTCTTTAAACGCTTCTTTCACAACAAATTTGACAAAATTCACGAAAACATTTAATGCTATTTCGCAATATTCGTCAAATTTGTCTATCGAAACCCATAGGGTGTAGACAGATTCGTTGTGAAAAGCTGTAGTAGCAGCTATTAAAAACTTACTTTATGGACAGACCCTAATTAATATTCTATCCACTTATAATTCTGTTTGTGCATCATTTCCCTTTGTGGAGGTGACTTTTCAATTATTATTACCAAATATGACTGAGGAACAATCCCCTTGGATTTACGTTTAGGAATTCATGAATAAACTATTTGCATTAATCGTACTCGCCACCTCTCTCGCAGGCATGGACCTATCAATTTCACAGGTACAGAAACATAGTATGACCATAGACTTGAAGATTGAGATCCCACAATTATCTGAATACGAGATTGATGGAAACATTATCCAACTCCCCCGTTGGGCTGATGCCAAATTTGCATTTCATCCTGAACAGGAAAAAATTCACCCTGTTTTTAGTATCCCAATTCTATTACCTCCAGATGGAACCCTTCCAGAAGTTGAGATTATTTATTCACAATCCAGTCAGGATTCACGACTACCCGGTAAAATTCAGAACAGCGATCTCCATAGCGATATGGATTTGCCACTTCTCCAAAGCTCACAAATTATCAATGTCATCTCTGCGGAGGATTTTCGGGCATTCAATACAGCCAGAATCTTAATCATGCCCTATGCAGAACCAGGTCAACGACTGGATAACATCAGTTTCAGACTGATTTTCCCAGACAATATCACTGGGGGTCGGATACAGGATAGCGATCTTGTCTCGACCTACCTCAATTCGCAGATGGCATCAAATTGGGCCAAAATTGAGCCGCAAAGCCTGCATCGAATTGCCAGTTCCCTGCCTACCGGTCAATGGTTTCGCTTCCCAATCAATGAAATGGGCATTCAACGTATCAATGCCAGTTCTTTTCCTGGAAATGTGCCTGATTCAAACCCCCTTAGCTGGCAAGTTTATGCCCCCTATTATGAAGGTCAATCCCTACCCTTTGAGTTGAGCAACACGGATCCCATGCCAGATAACCTGAAAGCCATCAGCATGAAAACCCAGGGCCTGGAGGATGGCGTAATGAGTGGAGATGATGAAATTCTCTTTTTTGCCCAAGCTCTGAATGGTCAATTCAAAAGCAATAATTTTACACATCTCTATGGGAATCAACGCTTCTATTGGTTATGCATCCCTGATCAGGATAATCAGACTGCCAACACTGTCAGTGTGCTTCAAGAATCAACTCTGGATGCAACACACACCATCACCGCGTATGAGAAACGTATTTATCATGAATCTGAGCTACACAATCAACTTCATTCAGGGGTGACCTGGATTGGAGAAAAGCTTACCGGTACAACAGATCAATTCAGTCTCAACTTCACTGACAATTATCTCGATTTAGATTCAGAAATAAAGTTTAACGCTTTGATGGTCATTGACTATGATGCAGGAATTTTCCAACATTTCCTGGATATTGAGTTGAACGGTGTAGCTTTTAACGTGAGTCAGAATAATGGACTCTATAAACAGATCGTCCTTAGTGGTACTGCTGGTGAAAACATGTTACGTGATGGAGCCAACACGCTGAGCATTGGGTATCGAAGTAATTCCAACGCCTCTATTTTATACCTGGACAGCCTGAGATTGATCTATGACAGGCAATTAGCGCCTTCCCCGGACTATTTATTTGGAACCGTAGATCTTAGCGGCAGTGTGAATAAGTTGATCTTTCATGATACCACTCCCCAATTTCATTTATGGGATATCACAGATCCCAGTGCCATTCATGAATGGGAGATTACGAACAATCAATTCTCCATCGCTGACAACGGTTTCCGCGAAGTGATTGGCTTTACTGAAGACCAGGCTGAACAGGTTGTTCTCAGCGAAACCGTCAATCTGGGTGAACCCAAACTGCGCCGCACTGATATGCAGGCTGATTACATCATTATCACACCCTCAATATTTGAGGCACAAGCAGAACGACTGAAGACCCTCCGCGAAGAGCAGGTTCCCTTTGATGAACAGCTCAATGTTGAAATTGTCTTTATAGAAGATATTTACAATGAATTCTCAGCTGGCACTCAGGATGCAGCTGCCATTAAACATTTTTTACATTATGTATACTTCTACTGGGGCGCACCGACGCTGAGGTACGTCCTGTTTCTTGGTGATACGGATTATGATTTCCGTAATATTACCGGTCAGAGCAAAATGATCATACCCAGTTTTCAAAAAGATGGGAATACGGATGTGAGTTCCTATTCCACAGACGATCGATATACACATATTGCATCTGGAGAATGGGATCGGCTACCTGATATTGCCATTGGTAGATTACCGGCGCAAACAAATGATCAGCTCGAGATCATGATAGACAAAATTATCAGCTATGAGCTGACTCCGGAGCCAGGTATCTGGCGTAACACGGTGACCCTGGTTGCAGATGATCCACTTCGGCCAAGTCGCACCAGAGTGGAATATGAACATATCAGAGATACAGAAGGGCTGGCCAGGATTATGCCCTCAAGTATGCATGTGAATAAGGTTTACCTTACAGAGTATCCAGAAGTTCAGGACCCCAACTCGCCATACATTAAAAAGCCTAAAGCGCGGGATGCATTTCTCCAAACGCTGTACAACGGGACTTTAATGGTGAATTATCTTGGTCATGGTTCTCCAACGGTGTGGGCCCAAGAGGAGGTGTTTACTTCCTCAGATCTTGGTCTGGTCAAAACCGGCATGCGTCTCCCCTTCTGGGTGGCTGGAACCTGCGACTGGGCAAAATATGATGATGTAAACTCATCATGCGTACCTGAAGAGCTTATGCTCATGGAAAGCAATGGCGCTGTTGGCATATTATCCACAACCCGCAAAACCTATGCAGTATTTAATGAGATACTCCTTTCCGACTTTTTTGATTTTCTTTTTCCTGAACTTGATGCCGGCAGATCGCTGACTGTGGGTGATGCCGTCATGATGGCAAAAAATATTACAGCAGGATCTGATCCAAATAATGAGAAATATATATTGTTCTCTGATCCAGCCCTGCGTTTGGCCTCTCCTGTCCGCAAAGGTCATATTGATACAGTTTCACCCTCTGTCATGCAAGCTATGGGTCGTATCAATTATGCTGGTGTTGCAGATACCTCTCTCGGTACAGATGCCAGAGCAGCCGTTACGGTGTTCGATACGCCAACTCCAGTGACCAGATCATTTTATAATAGTTATAATAATACAACGGCAAGCATTTCCTATGTCCTGCCTGGGAAGCGAATTTTTCGAGGGCTGATTTCCGTGAATGATAGGGATTTCTCCGGGAGCTTTACCCTTCCAAAGGATATAAAATATTCCGGGACGGGAGGTATCCTGAGGGTTCAGTATTGGGATCAATCAGGACTGGATGGCAGCATCTATATTGACACACTGAGATTTATGGGTACCGATTCAACAGCACTGGATACTGAAGGTCCAGAGATTCTTTTTATCTCTGACAATATGGTGCTGCTGAATGGTGATCATTTTTCTGCAAATGAAGCACTGGAAATAGAAATCAGTGATGCCCAGGGCATCAATCTGACTGGCGTCGCCGGACATGGAATTACACTTGCCATAGATGGGGACTGGGAAAACGCTTTTGAAGTCACAGAATTATTCGAATATGACCTGGATCATTCTGACTTGGGTCGTCTCTCCGCCTATCTTTCTGAAATTCCACCAGGTGAACATGTCGTCTCTGCCAAGGCATGGGATAGTCAAAACAATCCCAGTGAAGCCAGTGTTCGACTTGAGTTTTTTGCCGCAAATGACTTTCGTATATACGATCTTTTCAATTTCCCCAATCCCATGGTGGATCAAACTGATGTCACCTACATGCTCTCCCATCCTGCTGAGGTAGCGTATGCGATCTATACCTTGGCCGGGCGTAAAATTGTTTCTGACTCAGAGGGTTTTCAGAACCAGGGGTTTAATTCATTCCCATGGGATGGTCGAGATCGTTTTGGAAATCAGTTGGCCAACGGTGTCTATATCCTGGTGATCGAAGCAGATAGCGATGATTTCACCGAGCCGGCCCAGAGTTTACAGAAGATCGTCATCAGCCGTTGAGACCTGAAACACAGCTTATATTAGCCAGTGCCTCTCCCCGCAGAAAGAGTCTCCTGGAACAAATCGGTTATTCTTTCAGGGTTATCCCCAGCCATGTTGACGAGCCACCTTTTGAGGACGATGATCCAGCAGGCTATGCCTCAAATCTAGCTACCCTCAAGGCTGGTGAAATCTCCAATCAATATCCAGATGCCTTAGTTATTGGAGCAGATACCATCGTCATCATTGGCAACGAAGTTTTAGGAAAACCAGAAAATGATGCCTCAGCCTACAGAATGCTTAGTCAACTCTCTGGGCAAAACCATCAGGTAATTACTGCCTACAGTTTTCATTTAAAGGCATCCAACATCAAAGAAGTGCATCATGTGTTAACTCAGGTTCATTTTAAAAAACTTCGTCCCGAAGAAATTAACTATTATATAGAAACCCGGGCTCCATTCGATAAAGCGGGAGCATATGGGATTCAGGATTACTCCAGTGTGTTTGTGGATCGAATACAAGGGTGCTTTTATAATGTGGTTGGCTTGCCACTCTCTGACTTTAACGAGAAATTAAACAATCTCCTCCGTCACTACTCCATCACCCTTAAATAATCTTTTTATGATTTCCCTTTTTCCTGGGAAAAACATATAGGCCTCCCTTTCTGCGGTCTTGATTTACGTGGAAAAATACTTAAACTCACCAGCACTTAGCGAAGAGGAACTATCGTGGCATTTCATGAGGACTTAAGAAACCATCGCCTGAAAAAAGGACTTATCCTGGAGGAGATCTCCGAGGATATAAAAATTAACGTTCGCATCCTACAGGCACTTGAACAGGGTGATTATCACATTCTCCCTGTACCCTATGTCCGATTATTCATGAAAGCCTATGCCCAAGCTATAGATTATCCCGTTGAGGATATCCTCCGCGGTCTTGAAAATGAGCTTAAATTGACTGGGGAACAGGGCGTTTCTGGTAATATATCTTCAGATTTAAATGCATCTCAGGATATGAGTGGAGCAATGCTCTCTGAGGCTCAGAACTTGTTAGAGATGGAAAAGGGATCCCAGAGTAATGTGATTCGCCTTGTGGGTGTAGTGGTGGTAATGATTATCGTCATCATCTTTGGCAAGAGTCTCTTACAACCAGACAATGCTTCTGATTCTAAGCCGCTTTCCTCACTCCTACCGCCAATGAATCGCACGGAGAGCATGGAATCAATGAATATTTCAGGGTCACTCCTCTCTGCCAATTTGGATACCTTGACGGTGACATCAACCGATTTTCTCTCCATTATCCGAAATGACGGTCCACTTATAACTGACACCTTGTTCCAGGCGCCAGGACTATCCCTTAATTTTCTACTCACTGATTCAACTGAACTGCAGTTGTATCCCGGTGAGGCTGCCCTGTTATCAGTAAAAGGCGATACCTTGCCAGGATCGCCATTTAGCAATTCCTGGTTAGTGGTTACAGCAGATTCCACAGGTGGACACTTACAGACCTATCCAACCCTGTAGTTCGCTTCCCCTGTTAAGCGTCATTTCCAGGCTTAATCAGGAAAAACACCTGGGTTTTTAACCCACGCTTCATTCACCAGCCCCCACATTTCCAAAACTGGTTAGATCTTAAAGATCATTTATCTTATTGTATTATATGCATTTATCCATATAGATTCATGTAATAATCATCACCCAACAAAGCATCCTGTTAATACACCCCTGGCAAAATTATCACAATATTTTGCCATTTTTTCTTGATTTGTGGGTTATAATCCCTAACTTATGGTTAATAGTGGGTAAATATCCCTATTATTAGAAAGCTGAAACGGGAAATGGGAACAAACACATTTACAGGCGAATTTCGTTATTCAATTGATGCAAAAGGTCGATTGAATATTCCTGCGAAATTTCGCAAAGCGTTACCGGAGACAAGTGAGGACACCTTCGTGGTGACACGAGGCGAGGAAGAGAATATCGTTGTATACTCACTAGACAAATGGCGTGAGAAGGAAGATGAGTTACTTACACTTTCTTCGAAACTTCGAGCACACCGAGCCTATAAAAGACAGGCTACTCGATTTGCCACCCCCCTGAAATTCGATAGCCAGGGTCGCGTTATGATACCTGCAAACCTTCTGCAATTTGCCGGGGTTGATAAAGAAGTCGTGATTATTGGGATGATCGACGAAATCGAAATCTGGGATCCGGACATTCTCAAACGCTATGAGGAAACTGAGTTCCAACTTGATGCTGAGGATATAGAAGCCATTGACAAGTACACTAGATCATCGTGAATCAACTAAGTCAGCCGAAATTTCGTCACACACCAGTACTGGTGGACGAGGTTTGCGCGCTGATGATAAACGATCGATCTGGGATATACATAGATGGCACCTTCGGTCTCGGTGGACACTCAAAAGCAATATCCTTACTGTTAAATGCTGATGCTACTCTGATCGGTATCGATCAGGATGAATCTGCCCTCCAACAATTCGACCCTTCCCTAATTAAGCAAACACTGCACTTGAAGTGCACGAACTTTGAGAATTTGGATCAGGTGCTGGTTGACCTGAATATGACGAAAGTCCACGGAATCCTACTGGATCTCGGGCTGAACTCCTTTTCCCTGGACGATCCAGAAAGAGGATTCGCCTTTAGTCTTGAAGGTCCCCTGGACATGCGTTTTGACCGCTCAAATGAGCTTACTGCCGAAACGGTGATTAATGAATACTCGCAGGAACAGCTTGCAGATATCATGTATCGCTTCGGAGAGGAAAGGAATAGTCGCAGGATAGCGCGTAAAATTGTGAATATGAGAACCAATAAAAGACTGACGCAAATTGATGAGCTCCGCGAAGCGGTCGCTGGCTGTGTCGACCCTCGGTTTCGCAATAAATCATTTGCACGTGTTTTTCAGGCATTCAGAATCGAAGTCAATCGCGAAATGGAAGTTCTTGAGACCGTCCTGAATATAGCAATTCAAGTTTTAGCCCCTGGCGGCCGTCTGGCTGTCATCTCGTATCACTCCCTGGAAGATCGCATGGTGAAAAATCATTTCCGTGAATGGTCTCAGGATGTTCCACGGCAACCTGGCATGCATGATAGTGAAGTAAAAATTCCTCTACTGCTGCGCATCAGTGGAAAACCTATAACAGCCAGTCCGGAAGAAGCTCAATTAAACCCCCGAGCCAGAAGTGCAAAACTTCGTGTAGCTGAAAGGACGTCGCATGCGGCAGTCTGAGACCCGCAAGGAAATCCTAAAGACGATTCTCTATATAGGGATGATACCTGTGGTCGCCAGTTTGCTCTTTCTATATATATGGCTGGGCGAAGAAGTCAGATCAGGTGAATTGAAGCTGGATTCACTTCGAACCCGCGAAATCAAATTGCGGGGGGAATACAATCTTGTACAGAGTGAGAGAAATCGTCTTCATCGCCCAGATAAACTCTCAAAACTTGCCCGTGAAAAGTTGGGACTCGTTCAGCCTGATCCGGAAACACGCGAAGTCAGGGTAAATCTCAAATGAGTATGACCTACAAGAAATTTCGCGGACGGTACATCTTTGTGGTTGTTACTTCCATCATCATCTGGGCTACCCTGGTCCTGAAGATGTTCTATATCCAGGTGATTGATCCAGACAATCTTGGAACAGCGCTGGAGTCACAATTCGAGGACAAGATAGCCATATCACCCCTGCGGGGAAATTTTTATGATCGCTATGGCAAAAAGCTCACTGATAATATAGAGCATTTCACATTTTCAGCTCACCCTGCTCAAGTGAAAGACAAAGATGCAGTCGCCAGATTGTTTAGCAAAACATTCAACAAGTCGAAACGTTACTATCTCAACAAACTGAAAACCAAAAAGTCATTTGTCTATCTTGAAAAAGACGTGAATCCCCGTTTGGGTCGCGAATTGAGCCAGAGCCCCCTCCCTGTTGGTGTTCAAGTTCAGTCAAACGTACGGCGTTATTATCCCTATGGTGATGTAGCAGCACCATTGATTGGCTTTGTGGGAACAGAAAACCATGGGCTGTCAGGTTTGGAAGATTATTACGATCATCAACTGGCAGGGATAGATGGGTGGAGAGAGCTTGGTTCTGATGGTCGGGGCAATACCAGGATCAGGGGCGGCTTTAGAGAGCAGAAGCCCATCAATGGGGATGATTGCTTTCTTACCATTGATGTAGACATCCAGATAATCATTGAAGAAGAATTACGCGAAGCAGTTGCGAGACACAACGCAGATAAGGCTGAGGCAATCCTGGTTGATCCAAGTACAGGTGAAATACTGGCTCTGGCAAACATACCGACCTTTAATCCGAATTCACGCTCCAAAATCACTGAAGCATCCTTGATAGCTCACCCCATCATGTCAGCTTTTGAGCCTGGCTCAACATTTAAGGTAGTTGGTGCCACCGCGCTACTGGAGGACAATAAGGTTCATCCCATGGACGTTTTCGATTGTGAAAGAGGCGAATACTCCATTCATGGGATAGATGTAAAGGATTGGAAATCATTTGACAAGCTAACCTTCGCAGAAGTTCTTCAGAATTCATCCAATATTGGAATCATCAAGGCCATGGAATTACTTGATGAAAAACAGATGTTTAATACGGCCCGGAAATTTGGATTCAGCGAAAAAAGTGGTATTCAATTCCCATATGAGAGCAGTGGCTCTCTAAAAAACAACAAGCTCTGGTCCGATTTATCAAAATCTGAAATTGCCATTGGCTATGAAGTGTCTGTGACCACTCTGCAGATGGCCATGGCTTACTCTGCCATCGGAAACGGTGGTATTCTTATGAAGCCTCAGCTCATTCAAAAGCTCAAAACGCCAAAGGGACATGAGCAGAAAATTGACCGTATGGATGCGTTGCGTCGTGTGGCTTCAGAAAAAACCATGCATACCATGTCTGATATTCTTGAGAAAGCGGTCTCTCAAGGAACGGGGCACAAAGCATTCCTGCCCAACCTGAGAATAGCAGGTAAGACCGGTACCGCTAAAAAACTAAAAAATGGCAAATATGTCAGTGAGTATGTTGCTTCCTTCGCCAGTTTTTATCCCTCAGAGGATCCTGAATATACATTGATCGTCACCGTGGACCATCCCAGAAAAGGTGGGTACACCGGTGGAATGATTGCAGCTCCCATTGCCAAGGAAATTTATCGACGGATTTATAATCTTAAAGGACGAGACGCAGAGCCTTATTTACAGGCCTCTGTACCTAAGGACAGAGATGAAAGCATCCGCGAGGCACCGCAGTCGCTTCAGGGACAATTGCTGAGCTCCTCCCTCCCAGTCATGAAGGCTAACACTGCTCAGATCACCATGCCTGATTTATTGGGTATGAGTTTGAAGATGAGTCTTTCAGGGCTTTATGCCATGGGTCTCAAGCCAGTCCCTCACGGAAGTGGACGAGTCATCAGACAGGTGCCAGCAGCGGGCAAAACACTTAAAACAGGTCAATCTGTAGAAATCTATTTGGGTGAATAATGCAACTAATTAATATCATTCAGCAAGTCCCGGAAATTTTAGAAACACGCGGTGAGCAGAATACGGAAGTCACTGGTATCAGCTATGATTCCAGACAGGTTCAAGCGGGACATCTATTTATCGCCGTACGCGGTCTCATTACAGATGGTCATGATTTTATATACACTGCCATTGAGAATGGGGCTCAGGTCATTGTATATGATCGGTCAGATTTCGTCATTCCAGA
This sequence comes from Candidatus Neomarinimicrobiota bacterium, assembly GCA_016784545.1. NCBI lineage: Bacteria > Pseudomonadati > Fidelibacterota > Fidelibacterota bacterium. Next base: position 31,635 of record JADHUM010000019.1, on the reverse strand, counting down.
AAACATAGTTTCAATATTGGTGCAAGACTCACGATTGGCCTTACCAGTCATCGCTTCTAGCTATTTTGGCCATCCTGAAGAGGGTTTAAAGCTGGTAGCCATCACTGGAACGAATGGCAAAACCACAACCAATTATTTTGTTCAGCATCTCCTTACTCAAAGTGGAACCTTGGCTGGACGTATTGGCACCACAGGCGCTGAGATGGATGATGTTGACATTGATCTCATGCATACCACTCCAGAATCTGCTGATCTATATGAAATTCTTGCAGAATTTGTTTCTCATGGGGCAAAAGCAGTGACCCTGGAGGTTTCTTCTCATGCCCTTTCACAAAATCGAGTTGACGGACTGACCTTTGACGTTGCAGTGTACACAAATCTTACCCAGGATCATCTCGACTACCATGGTTCCCTCGAAGACTATCTGGCAGCAAAACAGCTGCTTTTCAAGGGCTTACCTAAAGAATCTGTAGCTGTAGTCAATATGGATGATCCCTATGCAGAAAGAATCATAGAAGTTTGCGTAGCGAAAATTATCCGATACGGCTATAACTCAATTGCAGAATACCGAATCCTGGACCATTCAATAAACCGTCGGGGTGTTGAACTCACCCTGGATACGCCTTATGGGCAAAGAGTTGTACAGGTAAATACTGTTGGAACTTTCAACTATTATAACTTCCTGGCAGCCTATGCAGCAGCCATCGAGTTGGAATGTGATATTGAGAAGGTTGAGATCTCGGCCAAAACGCTTCCCATGGTACCTGGTCGTTTGGAAAAAATAACACACCGTGCACCTTTTCAGGTTTTTGTGGATTATGCGCATACACCGGATGCCATGGAAACCGTACTCGCGACCCTGGCTGAATCCTACCCGGAGAATCGTCTCATCACTGTTTTTGGCTGTGGTGGTGACAGGGACAAGGGTAAGCGTCCCATTATGGGTGAAATTGCAACTCGCCTCTCCAGTAAAGCATTCATCACAGATGACAATCCTCGAACAGAGGCACCTCTCAATATTATCCAGGAGATCATTGCTGGTTGCGGCGAGCGCTCAAATTATTGCGTCATTCAAGATCGGACTGAAGCAATAAACGCGGCTTTACTGGAAGCCAAACCAGGCGATATCGTTGCTGTGCTGGGCAAGGGGCATGAGCCTTACCAGGAAATCATGGGTGAACGCAAACCTTTTAGCGATATGACAATTGTAGATCAATTCATGGAGCAACATGGCTATTCTGCCTGAAACTATTACGTCGCTCCCTGATGTAAGCATTAAGGGGGCCATCATGTCCCCCATAACCGGTGTCAGTATTGATACTCGAAGCTTAAATGCTGGAGACCTCTTCGTTGCATTTATCGGTTCCCAAGTGGATGGTCATGACTATATCCCAAAAGCCATTTCCCGTGGCGCTTCAGCAGTTATGGCCTCCACTTCATGGGACGGATACGAAGATTGGGACGCTTCCATCCCTCTGATAATGACAGAAGATCCGGTCAAATCTCTTGCTGACCTTGCCACTGCACACCGGAAGCTTTTTAAGATACCTCTCATCGCCATTACAGGGACAAACGGAAAAACATCCACAAAAAACCTGCTCGCGCATATCCTGAGCAAGCGATTTTCCGTATTATCAACTGATGGTAACTTTAACAATCATATTGGCTTACCATTGACAATTCTGAAGCTGAACGAATCCCATGAAGTGGCAGTGATTGAAATGGGCGCCAGCCAAAAAGGTGATATCCAGTACCTGTGCGAAATTGCCCAACCGGATCAAGGTGTCATCACCAATATCGCTTTGGCACACACTGAATTTTTTCATGATATCGAGACTATTCAAGCTACCAAGGGTGAATTATTTCAATATCTCGGTGCCAACCATGGGCGCGCCTTCGTGAATGTTGATGATCAAAGAGTCGCACAGTTGGGGCAGAGCTGCCCCAATCATATCGCCTTTAGCTTTAAAAAGGAAGTTGAACGCAGCTTCACAATGGCAGGACCGGATGTCTTAGGTTGCTATGATCTTCAATTCAGAAAATTCTCTGCCCATTTGAGTCAGGCTGGGAAGGCCATCGTGTTAAATGCAGCTGCTGCAGCTACCATTGCTTTACAAAATGGTATTCGCTTTGACCAACTTCAGGAAGCTCTTGAGAATTACCCAGGTGAAGCTGGACGCATGCAACATGAAGAAGTTGGGGGGGTGCACTTCTATAATGATGCCTATAATGCTAATCCAGCCAGTGCAAAAGTTGGATTTGAAACCATGGCTGAAATCAAGACGTCAGCAAGAAAAATTCTCATTTTCGCCGACATGCTGGAGCTTGGTGTTCAGAGCATCGAATCACATATCAAAGCTGCTTCACAAATGCTCATGGCCGGATTTGATTACATTATTTTATTTGGGGAAGCAGTTTCCAGTAGTGCTAATTACCTTAAAGAACAGGGTTTTACATCACTTTTCTACAGCAAAGATAAATCACAATCTCTTCAACATTTCTTGAATGAAGTCAAGCAAGGAGACCTTGTTTATTTAAAAGGGTCTCGTGGGATGCAGTTGGAAGATTATGTCAATGCCTATAAGGAAAACAACTAATGCTATATCATTTACTGTTGCCCCTCCAGGAATACTTCTCTGCATTGAACGTATTCCGATACATTTCCTTTCGCTCAGCTGGTGCTGCCATTACTGCGGTCCTGTTTTCATTTATTGTAGGCCCCTGGATTATTAAAAAACTGCATAAAATGCAAATTGGCGAAACTATTCGAACCAACGGACCTGAATCCCACTCGGCCAAAGCCGGGACCCCTACCATGGGTGGCCTCATCATTATCGGTGCGATTCTGGTACCTACTCTCTTATTTGGCAGGTTAGATAATGTCTATATCCAAATGATGGTGGTCTCAGTGGTCTGGATGGGAATTGTTGGATTTATCGATGACTATCTCAAGGCCGTAAAAAAGTCTAAGAAAGGTCTTATCGCCCGCTATAAACTCCTTGGGCAAATAAGTCTGGGCTTGGTATTGGGTGGCGTCATGGTACTTCATCCTGAATTTGCAGGTGTTGAGACTGCTACTACCCTCCCCTTTTTCAAGGACCTGGTTTTCGATCTCAAATCTGCCTGGATATACATCCCCTTTGTTATTTTTGTTATTACTGCAACGTCAAATTCTGTCAACCTCAGCGACGGTCTCGATGGTCTTGCTTCAGGTCTTATGGCAATCGCAGCCCTCGTTTTTGCTGGCATAGCCTATATCACAGGCCGTGCAGATTTTAGTCAATATTTAAATATCATATATCTCCCTAGTGCAGGAGAGCTCACTGTCTTTTGTGCGGCACTTATTGGAGCTTCGCTTGGTTTTCTCTGGTTTAACGCTCGACCTGCAGAGGTCTTTATGGGCGATACAGGGTCGCTGGCTCTTGGTGCCGCACTTGGGGCGGTGGCAGTCATGCTGAAGAAAGAGTTTCTACTCCCCTTCGCAGGTGGTGTATTCATCATTGAATCCATCTCCGTGATCATTCAAGTGCGCTACTTCAAATATACCAAAAAGAAGCATGGTGAAGGTCGCCGGCTATTTCGCATGGCCCCGATTCACCATCATTATGAACTAAAAGGTTGGGATGAGAATAAAATAGTGATCCGCTTTTGGATCATGGGAATTCTCTTCGCCTTTCTAACGCTGTCGACATTCAAGATCAGGTAACATGAATACTGCTGACATATCAGGTAAAAACGTTACCATCCTGGGGAGCCAACGCTCTGCCATGGGTGCAGCACGACTGCTCAGACATTTTGGAGCGAAGGTTCTGGTGAGTGAATTTGATGCTGATAAATTTGATGCTGATAAACGTCAAATTCTGGCTGACATTGAAGCTGAATTTGAATTCGGCTATCATTCTCCTGACGTCCTTGAAAGTGATTTCGTGGTTGTCAGCCCTGGCATCCCTGAGAATGCTGATATCATTCAAAAGATCAGGACTAAGAATATTCCGCTGTATTCAGAAATTGAGATGACATCCTGGTTCATCGATGCTCCAATTATTGCCGTTACCGGTTCAAATGGTAAGACAACCACCGTAAATCTTATCCACCATCTACTCCTAACTGCAGGGTACGATAGCTTTCTTGGTGGGAACGTAGGTGTGGCCGCTTCTGAAGTGTTAATGGATAGACTTGAAAAAGAGCCTGCAAAACCCATATTTGTATTAGAGGTCAGTAGTTTTCAGTTAGATAATATTGATACTTTCAAACCTCAAGTTGCGGTAATACTGAATCTGACACCAGATCATCTCGACCGGTACCCAAGTCTGGCAGCCTATTACGAGTCCAAACTAGGCTTGCTCAGGAATCTTGACGACACGTGCATGGCTGTTATTAACAGGGATGATCCTGAGTTGTCACGTCACGATATCACAGTGGATCCCATCCGATATTTCTCAGTGTCAAGCCCATCTGGCGGTGATGTCATGTTGGCAGAAGGTGTCATCGGTATCATGAGAGACGGTGAATGGAGTCCCATTCTTCCCGCCAAAGCCCTGCCTCTGCCCGGTAAGCACAATTTAAGCAATGCCCTGGCTGCAGTTGCTGCCGTCATGGATTTTATCAATGATCCTGCAATACTGGCTCAAGGTCTGATGACATTTTCTGCAGTTCCGCATCGCATTGAATATGTGGGCAGAATCAAGGGCATCCGTTGTTACAATGATTCTAAAGCGACCAATATTGCTTCAACTGAAGTTGCCATTCACAGCTTCCCCCAACCCCTATGGCTCATTCTGGGTGGCAAGGACAAGGGCGGTGATTTTACGACGCTCATCTCTCAACTGGAAGCTACAACGCGTGAAGTCCTTCTGGTGGGAGCAGCTTCAGATATCATTCAAACCCAGATCAGCCCTGCCCTGCAAACGCGAAAGGTTGAAACCATAGAAGCTGCCATAAACCATTGTCTCAATCATGGCGAAGCTGGTGATGTACTGCTCCTCTCACCAGCCTGTGCAAGTTTTGATCAATTTGAAAATTTTGAAGCCCGTGGTGATCATTTCCGTACCCTGATACAAGCTCATGAAGGATGGTCAATGTGAAATTTTTCCATCTTGATAAAGTATTGTTTATTATAGTCATTATACTGTTTGTTGCAGGGTCTGTCGTTATGTATTCAGCCTCCACCTCCCAGAATGCCGATTCAGCACATTATCTAAAACGCCATCTTATGAATGGCACAATTGCCGTCATCCTGGGTATAATCTTTTCCAGATTTCCCCATCAGTATTTCAAACACCTGCGCTACTTCATTCTCATTGGTATCTATCTCATGCTGGTCGGTGTGTTGATCTATAATAAATCCATGGGGCTGAGGCATCCTGCCCGTTGGTTGTACCTGGGCAGCTTTAGTTTTCAGGTAGCTGATTTTGTACGCCTTGGGATGATTATTTTTATAGCGGATTATCTCCATCGAAATCAGCAGACGCTCACTGATTTTAAAAAGAGCATACTACCAGCTTTCCTCATTGTTTCCACTGTGGTGGCTCTGATTGCCATCCAGCCGGATCTTTCCTCATCCCTCATGATTATGATGCTGTGTCTGATTCTATTCTATCTCGGGAATGTTCAGATCAGTCATATCTCGGCATTTTTATCCGTTGGATCTATTACGGCCCTCATCTATGCCTGGAGCAGGCCATATATGTGGAAACGCATCATGACTTTTTTCAGTGATAATGTAGATGTGGCAAATGAGGGTTTCCAGGTACATCACTCGCTCATGGGCCTGGCTCATGGTGGTTTAGGCGGTGTTGGTCTGGGCAATAGCTATGTTAAAGATCTTTTTCTACCAGAACCACATACTGATTTTGTCTTTAGTATTCTGGGTGAAGAATTTGGATTTATTGGATCCTCCTTCTTTCTACTTCTCTTTCTACTTCTCTTTTTAAGAGGGCTGAGAATTGCCAGAAATTCAACAGATTCATTCAGCATGCTTCTGGCTATTGGTATCAGCTTCTCTCTATTCAGTTTTGCCATGGTTAATATTGGTGTGGTGACGGGTTTTTTGCCAACCACAGGTCTTCCCCTGCCCCTCATTTCATATGGAGGTTCAAACCTTCTGGCTACGGCTGTAATGCTGGGGATCCTGTTTAACATTTCCTCCAACAATGAGTCAGGTAAGATTTTGTCAGCCGAAAGGGTATTGAACATTGACTTCTAATAATATGTTGCGAGTAGCATTTGCCGGTGGTGGAACGGGTGGCCATATCATCCCTGCTCTGGCTATTGCTGAAGGATTACAGGCCTGTGTTGCCAGGGAAAGTGCATTCTCAGATGTGGAAGTCTTATTCTTTGGAAGTGACTACGGGATGGAGACACGTCTGATCCCAGAGGCTGGTTTCAAGCTTATAGCTCTGCCTATCAGGGGTCTTTCCAGATCAATATCTCTGGCAGGTTTCAAGCAAAACTTTTTTCTCCCTGGTCGCATGGTTGCATCAATTATCAAAGCGAACCGAGCTTTACGTGATTTTGATCCGCACATTACAGTTGGAACAGGTGGTTATGCTAGCGCTGTACCCGTTCGTCAATCCCTTCGAAATAATATCCCCATTGTGCTTCAGGAACAAAATAGTTACCCCGGAATGGTAACACGACTTTTTGCACCCAAGGCCAGACAGGTATTTCTCACTTACGAGGATGCCGGTAAATACCTCAAAGGTGCTACAACTCAATTGACAGGTAATCCCAACCGTTATATGGGTGATCCCAGCGATCGCAGTGAAGCGGCAGCGTTTTTCGGCTTAAATCCTGAAATTCCAACCCTCTTTATTCTGGGCGGGTCTCAGGGAGCCAGGGCAATCAATCTGCATTTTATTGATCGTATATCCAAATATCTGGAAAAGCTGGGCATGCAAGTACTGTGGCAAACGGGCAAATCTGATTTCGAATTCTGTCAGAAACAGATTGGCACAAATCCTCGCATCGTCCTCAAACCATTTATCAAGGAGATGGATAAGGCTTATTCCATAGCTGATTTAATGGTTTGTCGTGCAGGTGCAATGACGCTGACAGAAATCAATCACTTTGGATTGCCTTCAATTTTGATTCCCCTCCCCAGTGCAGCAGCGAATCATCAGGAATTTAATGCAAGAAGTCAGGAAAAAGCTGGTGCAGCCAGGGTTATTCTTGAATCTGCACTTGCAGAAGGCGCATTTCTCCCTCTGCTTACTGACATATTCACCAACAAAGAAAAACTTAGCGGGATGGCTCGAGCATCTGCTGCTCTCAGGCGTCCTCAAGCCACTCAGGAAATCTGCGACAGCATCATAAGAATTGCGAGCACCTGTGCTTAAGTCAGCAAAACATATTCATTTTGTCGGTATCGGTGGCATCGGGATGAGCGCGCTTGCACTCTTGCTCAAGCAACAGGGTAAGCAGGTCTCAGGATCTGATCAGCTGGATAGCGAATTGCTCAATTCTCTCAGAAAAGCCGACATTCAAGTCTATATCGGCCACGCAGCCAGTCATGCTCATGACGCAGACCTGGTCGTCTACTCAAGCGCTGTGAAACCTGAAAATCCTGAGCGAGCCTATGCTGAGTCTCACCATATCCCGGAAATTCGTCGGGCTGAGTTGTTGGGTCAGATCGCAGAGGCTTACGACTATACCGTAGCAATTGCTGGCACCCATGGAAAAACCACGACCACAGGTATGTGTGGACAGATACTAATCGCAGCAGGTCTCGATCCAAGCATACTGGTTGGTGGAATCCTCCCAGACCTGAAATCAAATCTGCGTCTCGGGAAACAGAATCATATTGTCGTGGAAGCTGATGAATATGACAGGTCCTTCCTGGCGCTCAAACCCACTCAGATCATTGTGACAACCCTTGAAGCTGATCATCTGGATATATACAAGGATTTGCAGGATGTCCGTGACACTTTTCTACAATTCATATCTAAACTGGATGATTCAGGACTGCTTGTCTTGCAGGGTGATGACCCAGAATTGCTTCAGCTGGCCAACCGCAGCCCCCACCCTGTTATAAGCTATGGTTTGACCAATATGCCTGATTACCAAGCTATTGACATTGAAGTAAATAACTTCACCAGCAAGTTCACTGTGGTCAAACAGGGTAAAAAGTTGGGAAATATTATCCTAAACATGCCTGGGGACCACAATGTCATGAATGCCCTGGGCGCCTGTACACTCGCAGATCAGATGGGGATTGATTTCAAGCATATCAAAGCTGGTCTGGAGTCCTTCCATGGTGTTGAGCGTCGATTCCAGCTCAGGGGTTCCAGAAATGGTGTCCAATTCATTGACGATTATGCCCATCATCCTTCAGAGTTGGAAGCAACCCTGCTGGCTGCGCGTAGTGGGTGGTCAGACTCTCGAATTATTGCCATCTTTCAGCCCCATTTATATTCCAGAACCAGAGATTTTGCCCAGGAATTTGCCACTGCACTGGAAATGGCTGATATCGCTATCCTCACTGATATCTATCCAGCCCGAGAACTGCCCATCCCTGGCGTTACATCTGAAATGATTTTAGAATTTGGAAGCGGTAAAATCCAGCTTCTCTCTGGCATTGCCGAAGTATACAAATTTTTGAGTCCCCAACTGGAAAGAAACGATTTGGTAATAACCATGGGTGCTGGCGATATCTGGAAACTTCATGGACTGTTCCTGGAGGGAGAAGCGTAAGTGGCACGGGTATCAACATATACCATTCCACCACTTAGCTGGGCTTTTTCAGCAGGTCTGCTGGTTATTGTGCTATTGATAGGATTTTTGAGTGTGACCTATGCCAGCCTGCTCAGAAGTGATGAAGTTGAAGCGATCAATCTTTATGGCCAACGCACCATGAGCCCGGAAAGAGTTAAAAGCCTCACAGAAGTTTACCTGGGTATTTCCCTCACTGATCTCAACCTTGCAGAAATTCAGGACCGGTTTCTGGAATATCCCCTCATTCGGAGTGCCAAGGTCACCAGGAACTATCCCCATTCCCTTGATATCTACCTGTATGATGTTCTTCCTGTAGCCTATATAGCTGTTCAGGACATCATGACCCTTGATGAAAAGGCCATTCTGCTACCTCTACCAGACAAGGGAATGCTGTATAATTTACCCATCATAACCGGGATTGATGTGGATGTACCGACCTCTGACATCGGTCAGGTTATTCCAGATGAGACCGTACAGATGCTGGTCAGTTTCCTTAAGAAAATTCGCAAAGAACATCAGGGCATATATCTGGATATATCTGAGATTTCCTATGACAGGCGCGGGATAAAATTGATATCAGCCACTCACGGGACCTCAGTTTTTCTGGGAAACGAGGATGATGCTATTCTAAACAGTATCATTCTGGAAAAATTTGTATCCGAAGAATCAGATTCAGGGATCATCAGTCCCTATCAGTATATCGATCTGCGATTTGATCGCCAGGTCATCGTAAAGGAGCGAGAATCACGATGAACAGCCGTGGAATATACGTAGCCGTAGACATTGGTACATCCAAGGTATGCGCAATTGCAGCAGAACCAGATCACGATGATGTGCTTAAGGTAGTCGGTCTCAGTACTTCACCATCCACAGGACTTCGACGTGGAACAATTGTTGACATCGAAGCCACTGCTATGGCTATCCGAACGGCCCTGGATGATATTGAAGCCCATGCCGGGATAAAAGCAGGGCAAATCACAGTGGGAATTGCTGGAGAGCACATTGCCAGCCTGAATGCTACTGGTGTTATTGGTATTGCCGATCTTTCCAATCGGGGCATGGAAAAGGAACTTAAGATTACACAGGAAGATGTTGACCGGGTTATCGAATCAGCCAAAGCTGTTGGTCTGCCCAATGGACGCAGGATCATCCATGTCATTCCACAACAATTTACAGTGGATGATGAAGCTGGCTTACGGAATCCTGTTGGCATGACCGGTCGCCGGCTTGAAGCACAGGTTCATCTCGTCACATCAGCCACAGCAAGCACAAAAAATATTATTACAGCAGTACGCCATGCTGGCTGTCAGGTCAAAGACTTTGTCCTGGAGCCCATTGCTTCTGCCCAATCTGTATTAACTGAGGAAGAAAAGAAAGTCGGTGTGGGTCTCATAGATATTGGCGCTGGGACAACAGATGCCATCGTCATTTCCAAATTTGGCGTTGAACATACCGCTTCCCTTCCCTTTGGTGGAAATCAGGTCACCTCAGATATCGCCGGCATTCTCAGGATTACTGACGAACAGGCTGACGCTCTCAAGCTCAAATATGGTCATTGCTTCACCGCTGAAACTGAAGTTGATAAAGTTTTTGATGTAAAAGGGGTTGGTGGTCGTCAGGATCGCAATATCAATGAATCCGAATTCTCAATGTACATCGAGGCACGTATGGATGAGACCCTTAGAATGGTCAAAGCCAACCTGGAAGAGAATGGCATGATGAAACATCTGAATTCTGGCTTGGTATTTACTGGAGGTGGATCAAAGATTCCTGGAATTATTTCCCTGGCAAAACGTGTTTTTGATCTTCCCGTCCGTCTGGGTAGTCCCATTGGATTTATTGATACCACAGAGCGGATAGATAGTCCTGAATATGCCACCGCTACCGGCCTTATCGCCTATGCAGCAAAATTTCAATCAGAAGAGACAGGTCTCGATGATAGATGGACTCCTGCTCGACTGTTTAAAACCATAACTGAATTTTTTCAGAAAAATTTTTAATAAGAAAACACATCCAAAACGGAGGATACTAACATGTTGTTTGAATTTGATAGTTTAAAAGAACAGAAAGCTCGGATCCGGGTTATTGGTGTTGGTGGTGCTGGAAGCAATGCCATCGATCGAATGGTCGACTCAGAACTTTCAGGCGTGGAATTCATCGCCGTAAATACAGATGCTCAGGCTCTTGATAACAGCAAAGCTGATGTCAAAATCCAGATTGGCAAGACCATTACCAAAGGTCTGGGAGCCGGTGCAAAGCTCCATGTAGGTGAAGCTGCCGCTGAGGAAGATGCTCAGGCAATCGCAGCAGCTCTTGATGGATCCGATCTTGTCTTTGTTACAGCAGGTATGGGAGGCGGCACGGGAACAGGCGCTGCCCCGATTGTTGCACGGATTTCAAAGGAAATTGGTGCCCTCACCATCGGCATAGTTACAACCCCCTTCCGCTGCGAAGGTCCCCAAAGATCCAAACGGGGTAAAGAGGGTGTAGAGAATCTGCGTCAATACCTGGATACCCTTATCGTCATTCCAAATCAGAGACTCCTCTCTATTGTTGAGAGAACCACCACCATGGTCGATGCTTTTCTGGAAGCCGATTCAGTACTTCTTCAGGCTACCCGTGGTATTTCTGATTTGATCAATGTTCCAGGTCTTATCAACCTGGACTACGCAGATGTCAAAACGACCATGGAAGGCATGGGCGATGCCATTATGGGCACCGGCATAGCTTCTGGTGAGGAACGCGCTGTATTGGCCGCTCAGACCGCTATATCGTCACCTCTGCTGGATGATACGAATATTAATGGAGCACAAGGCCTGCTTATCAATATCACGGGTGGTCCAAATATGTCACTCTTTGAAGTTGATGAAGCAGCAAACCTCATTTTTGAAGAAGTCGGTGATCAGGCCAATATCATCATGGGTGCAGTGATTGATGAGACTATGGGTGATGAGCTCAGAGTGACAGTCATTGCCACTGGTTTTCATCATGACTCAGATCTGAAATTCGATAGAAAAGAAACCCAACCTGCCAGAGTATATCGTCCAACTGCTCCAATGGCTGCATCCAATTCTGCCGAAGAGATTGTGATCGAAGCTCCAGTCCAGAACTTCGTGGAGCCAAAGATTGCCCCACGACTGGAAACCTTCGAAAATCGTGAGAAATTGGAGGTGCCTACATTCGCGCGTCAACAATCAGAAAAAGAGGATGTCATCATGCATTTTAGCGATGATCTCTCTGTACCTACCTATATCCGTCGTCAAGAGGGTATGACGTTATAAAGCGTTTCTGATCTCAGGATCAGACTGCCCGTTGACTCGGGTCACCACCCCGCCAGGTCGGGTCATACACCTCCGTTTCCCGTAAGCCCTGCTCTCCTGGGAGTAGGGCTTTTCCCACCATCTGCAATGCCCCACACACGGTCTCAAGAAATGCCGGGATTATCACAGCCATAAATTGAATATCTTGTGATCAAAGCGTGAGCCGTCTAGTTTCACGGCTTGAAAGGAGACTATTCTTCATGATAAAAGTATTTCACATTCTCGGGGTTGTCCTCTTCCTGGGAAATATCATAATCAGCGCGGTGTGGCGACTCTTAGCTCAAGGCGTGGATGATAAGGCAGTTCATAAGTTCTCGATCAAATTGATTCAACGAACCGATGTTATATTTGCCATCCCCGGGATTATCCTCATTGCTGTTACTGGTCATATGCTAGCTGCAGGAGTTGGGGGCATAGGCGCACACAGCTGGATCTATCATAGTTATGCTCTGTTGACCGTTTCAGCCCTTATCTGGATCGCTGGATTATTGCCTATACAGCGTAAGCAGATGCGACTTTTGAATGAATCCCATTCCATAAAAGAAGCCGGTATTCGATATAAAACATTGAACAAATGGTGGATCATTCTGTGGATTGTTGCTGCTGTATTGCCTCTCATTGCACTCTATCTCATGGTCGTCCGTCCTGTCTAAAGGAACTCCAATGAAAATCACCGTATTTATGGCCACCAGCCTGGATGGTTTTATAGCAGATGAGGATGGCAGTGTGGAGTGGCTCAATGAACTGCCTCCCCCAGAGGATTCAGACGAGGATATGGGTTTTGGAGCCTTGCTGCAGTCGGTAGATAGATTGGTAATGGGGCGCACAACCTTCAATCAGGTTCTGAGCTTTGGGAGCTGGCCGTATGGTGACACACCAGTCATGGTATTATCCCATCAAGCAGCTCCACGAGTTCTACCAGATGGCGCCACTATAGAATTTGCTCATGGATCACCAGAGACCCTGGTTCAACAATTCAAATCTGCAGGAGATAAGCACATTTATCTGGATGGCGGGAATGTGATTCAGCAATTTCTTGCGGCTGGACTGATTGACGAAATTATCCTCACCCAGGTCCCAGTGCTGTTGGGCAGCGGTATCAGCCTGTTTAAAGCAGCTCTGGACGAGAAATTATGGGGTGTGGAGGGTGTCACCAACTACCCCAATGGATTTGTTCAAACCCATTTCAAAAAAAGGAAGCCATCCTTTTAGCTTAGCCTCATCATTTTTGAATTCCGAAGTTTGCTCAATTTCTTAAATCTTCAATCGGTGTTCCTTGCCTGCCTTGCCGAAGCAGATGTGCGTAGGCAGGTTCATAAATCAAGAAGAGACTACCCCTATATTGGGACAGCCTCCTCTTATGAATTAAACCTTATGAAGGTTATTTATACTCTTTATAGTTCTCTGATCACCTTGCGAATGGAATCGCCTATATGGTCGATACCTGCAGCAGTAATGGTTAAAGCAGGAGCTAATCGAACCGTGGTTTTATGGGTTTCCTTGGCGTAAATCCCATTCTCCAGCAATTTCAATGAGACTTTATGTCCATCCAGACCAGGTTTGTCAAACATTTCAAAAGCAGTTAACAGTCCAGCTCCTCTGCCCTCTTTGATTTTATCGGGGAACTCGGCCCGAACACTTTCAAAGTGGGCTAGTAGTCTATCCCCCATATTTTTTGCATTCTCAGCCAGCTTTTCATCAATCATGGCTTTTATGGAAAAAACAGCCGTTACTGAAGCCAGTGGGAAACCGCCAAAGGTAGATCCTTCAGAACCTGGTGTAAGCACATCAATGACATCCCTGCGACCAGCTACAAAAGATACAGGCATAATCCCACCACCAGCTGCTTTTCCACAGGCCATGAGATCAGGATGCACGTCATAGAGCATATGAGCAAAATGGGCACCGGTTCTGGCAAATCCAGTTTGTACTTCATCTACACAGAATAGAACATTGTATTGTTTACACAACTCAGCAACTCGTGGCAGATAGTCTGCTGTGGGTAAAATCACACCTGCTTCGCCCTGAATGGGTTCTACGATGTATGAGGCAATTCTATGACCCTTTTCCTTGAATAATGCCTCCAGGGCATCGGCATCATTAAAGGGAACCACCTCGATACCGGGCAGAAAGGGACCAAAATCGTCCTTGGCCATAGGATCTGTAGAAGCAGAAACTGCAAATAATGAACGTCCATGGAAATTCTCTGCTGCAACGACAATGATAGCCTCATTGGCCGGGATGCCCTTGACACGATAACCCCAGCGACGTGACAGTTTGGCCATGAGCTCAGGGGCTTCAACCCCAGCGACCTTTGGAACAACCTTCTCCATCTTGGTGACAGCAGTAGCAGCCATGAGAAAGGCTGCCATATATTTATGTCTGATTGAGCGTGGAACCGTGGGTATTTTCTCATCCCGGAGGTGGGCAATAACTGCATCCACGATGGTTTTGTTAAGTTGCCCCTGATTGACAGCTGAATAACAACATAATCCGTCTAATAATTCCTCTTCCACATATGCCTTTATTCCCTCTGGATCTGGTTTGCGACAAATTAATGTAGAACTATCCTGAACATGGCTCACAACGACATTTTCCAGGGGCACATAATTTTGACCACCCTTTTCCAATTCGATTGCTTCGTGTTCAGCGGGACCGAGATCACCAATCCGGACACCATTTATGGTAAGATCGTCACCGTAACCTGAAATTCTGATGTCACTCATCTATATTACTCCTCATTATTGTTTGTATAGAATGGGCCAGATAGACCCTGTCCCTGCAAGTTTCACTCGCTCAAGATATTTTAAAATCTGAAGGTAAGCAAATGAGTAACAAACTGGGGGTCCAATACCCGGCCAATTCCAAAGATCATGGTTGACAAGGCAACAAATGGGCCAAAGGGGACCCGGCGCTGAGCAGAAAAACCTCTAAAAATTACACTGAAGACCCAGGTTATGAATGCCAGTAAACTGGCCAGAAATAATACGTAGGCCGATAGGATCCACCCCAACCATATCGCCACGGCCAGACACAATTTCACATCACCCAGGGCCAGGGTTTGATCGCCACTACCAAAGCGTTGTGGTAGGATGATAAAAAGGGAAACAATTGAGGCAAGGGTTAGGCCCAGAAGGGAATCGATTAGATTCACAGTATTGCCTGTGACTCCTAATACTCCAATGGCTATGATATAGACCACAAACTCGTTGGGGATAATCCATTTTTTCAAATCCATGTAGGTCACGCCAAGCAGGGCAAAGAAAAGAGCACTAATTTGGAAAGCCAGAAATGGTTTCATGACACTAAACGCCCAAAGCGTGAATCCAAAGATGAGCAACTCCAGAAATGCGTACAGGCGTGGGGGTTCATGACCACAAACTGGACACACCCCCGAGGTGTAAAAGGCGGCTATAATTGGAATCCGGTGAAAATATGGTTGAGATGCACCGCAGGACTCGCATACCAGTTTCTTGGAGAAAATGGATATCTCCTGAGAAATTATCGAAAAAATGTGTGTGAGGGATGAAGCAAGAACCAACCCAACCACAACACTAAGTACCAGAATATTAGTGGATGGGATCATTCGATAAACCTTAACTCCTTACATACCTGACTTCATGGCCATACCGATATAGAACACCGGCAAATAGGTCACAATCAGGATGACGAGAATCATGCCACCTACAAACATAATCATGAGGGGCTCGATAAGAGATGTCATACGGTTTACCATGGAATCAACTTGTTTGCCGTAGAAATCCGAGGCCTTGTCCAGGAGCGTATCAATTTCTCCAGTTTCCTCACCTGTGGAGAGTAACTGAAGCATGATGGATGGAAATTTTTCAGTAATTCTGAAGGCCGCAGAGATATTATAACCATCTCGGATGTATTCAGTTGCCGTACCCACAGCCTTGGCATAAACTCTATTATCAACAACTTTCTGAATTAAACGCATGGAGGGAATAACTGGAACACCAGCCCCCAATAGAATTCCCAGGGTTTTGGTCATCTTATTATAGATATTGTAGTTGATCAAGGTGCCAAATACAGGGAAGTTGAGCTTGAAGGTATCTAACAGATACCCTCCTCTCCGCGTGAGACCAATCATCCAGACAGCCACCAATCCTACAAACAGAAAAAACAGAACCTGACCCCAGCTCTCAACGACTGCATCAGATATGCGCACCAGCATCTGCGTGGCAATAGGTAATTCAGCGCCCAGGGATTGGTACACTTCGTTAAATCTGGGGACAATATAAACCAGCATCGCCACCACCACGACCACCAGAAAGCCTAGAACCATGAAGGGGTAATACAGTGCTGACTTTACTTTTTGAGCTGTATCGTGTACGGCTTCAATATAGGAGGCGAGTTGATCAAGAATGGTCTGTAGACTACCGCTGACCTCGCCTGCCTTGACAAGTGCAACAAACAAATTGTCAAAAGTAGCGGGGTGTTTTTCCATGGCATCACTGAGACTCAATCCGCGGCGAATATCATCTGAAACATTTGTGAGTGTCTTTTTAAAACCAGGATGACGTTCTTCCTCAGCAAGATTTGTAACCGATTTTTCAAGTGTCAATCCTGCAGCAAACATCGTTGCCAGCTGACGTGTAAAAAAGACCAGGTTTTTTAAGGGGATGCGAGTCTTTAATTTCTGTAGGGATAAACTGAGTTCCTCAATGAACTCATCTCCCCACTGAATATCGGCTTTCTTTTTCTTTTTACCACCAGCTGCAATTTTCTCAAAAGCTTCTTCAGCAGTTGGTTCGCCCTTTTTTAGCTGTTCGGCTAATTTTGCATCAATTTCAGCCACTTAAAAATCCTCAACTGTTGAACGTAATACTTCTTCAAATGTGGTTATACCATCTCTCAGCTTTCGGATACCAGCTTCACGAAGGGATACCATGCCATGTTCAATGGCTTTTTCACGAATGACTTCCTGGTTGGCATTTTCAAACACAAGTTTTCTAATATCCTGTCGCATTTCAAGCATTTCAAAAATACCTGATCTACCACGGTAGCCGGTTTGACGACATTGGACACACCCCTTGCCGTGAAAGTATTTGTGACCATCGTTTTCCAGCCCAAGACGAGTCAAATCTTCTTTGGTGGGTACGTATTCCTCTTTGCAATTCACACATATGCTACGAACCAGTCGTTGAGCCATCACCAGGTTCAAACTGGAACCTACCAGAAAGGGTGGAACACCAATATCTATAAGACGAGTTATGGTAGATGGTGCATCATTGGCGTGAACCGTGCTGAACACAAGGTGACCTGTCAAAGCAAATTTGATGGCAATATCAGCTGTTTCTTCATCACGAATTTCACCAATGAGTAAAATATCTGGATCCTGACGCAAAATTGATCTCAATGTGGACCCAAAGGTGAGCCCGATTTTTTCCCGCATCTGAACCTGACTGATACCATCCATCTGGTATTCAACAGGATCTTCAACGGTAGTGATATTGGTCCCTTCACTTTTAATTTCCTTAAGTGAGGCGTATAAGGTGGTTGATTTACCAGATCCTGTAGGACCAGAGATTACAACCATACCGTAGGGCTGGCGAATCCAACGGCCAAACATGTTTAGTTCTCTTGCATGAAAACCAAGCGTGGTCAAATCAAGATTAAATCCACCCTTATCCAGCAAACGCATCACGATCTTTTCACCATGTACTGTGGGCAAAACAGAGACACGAACATCAATCTCTCGCTCCCCCATCTGAATACTCATACGACCATCCTGTGGAAGACGTCGCTCTGCGATATCCAGGTTTGAGAGAATTTTAATACGTGTGGTAATACCACTCAATGAGGTGATGGGTGGTGTCATAATCTTCTGCAACACACCATCAATTCTGATTCTCACATTCACAACATGTGATTGAGGTTCGACATGGACGTCAGTGGAACGTTCTTTGATAGCTTCAATGAGAATCAGGTTCACTAATTTGACAAAAGGTGCATCCTCTTCGTTGATACCCTCTTTACTGAGGTCAACCATGTCGGAGTCATCTTCATCACCAGAGAACACCTGAATATTTGACAAGGCAGCGTCAACTTCATCAGTTTGACGAATTCTACCATAGTGATATTCAATGGCGTTTTGGAGGGCCGTTTCGCCTGCCACTACAACTTCAACTTTTAGTGAAGTTAATTTCTCGATTGAATCTACTGTCGCCAGATCTTCAGGATCTTCCATAGCAACGACAACGGTGGTTTCTGATTTACCCAGGACGATGGACATGTTCTCATAGGCAAAATCTTCAGGGATGGTGTTGACAATATTCCCGTCCACCTTCATCAAATCCTCTTCATAGACAGCAGGATGACCCAGCTGCAAAGCATAGACCTTGACCAGTTCAGTTTCAGTAATCATACCCATGCGAATGAGTAGTTTACCGAGTTTTTCCTTGGTAGTTGATTGTCGCTCCAGGGCCTGATCAAGCTGCTCTTGAGTAATCACAGCCTCATGAATAAGGATGTCACCGAGTTTCTGAAATTGGGGATTAAACATTGCTATGGATTTCCCTTTTATTAATTCTGAATTGTCCGGACCAGCTGAATACTGGACTGTTCACTACCAATACTCTGCGGATCTAAGAGAGTACCCCACACCTGTGCAGTAAATGGATTGTAAGAATTGACTGAATTATCGGCATTAAAGTTGGGTGTACATAAGCCAGCATCAAAGAAAACTGTGATCTGAGCAACACCCTGATTGTTCGTTCTCACGATAGGCATACCCGTCTCTGGATCAAGGGGATCCCAGGCAGCTGCACCAAATGATCCAAACAAGATGCGTGCGTTCTTGATGGCATTATTATAATAATCCGTTAAAACTGCAGTCAAAAGCACGGGAACCTGGGATGGATTTGGATTATTGGCCGGCTGGAAATCATAGAACTGCATTGATGGGATCACAATCAAATCACCGGGATAGAAAGGCAGTAGCAAAAGACTATCCTCTGCAGCATTCACATAACCCTGGATGGTATCTCCATTGGCACCATAAGTCTGAGCAATGACATTGACATTGTCAAAGGTTCTATCAGAATTCCAGTAAATCATGGACCATGCTATTCCATGATACTGATCACCATTCAAGTTTTCACCATAGGTTAGTGATCCACCAATGACAGATGCAATACTATCAGGTTCAATATGCCAGTACACCTGAGACGAATCCTCAACAGGATTTGTGTATTGATCCCAGACTCTGGCGGCCATTTCTGCCTGATATTGACCACCGCCAATAGGTTCAATCTGGTTGATATCAATATCTACATCAATAAAGGCTGGCGGTCCAGCTGAAATGGTAACTGGAATTGCTGTGGCTGAAATGGTTCCTGTGGTAAGCACAACTCTGGCTGTGACACGCACAGGACCTGATTGGGAGCCACTGTTCAGCGTCACACTCGCCACACCATAGTTTGATTGCACGGTAGTGATAATACCGATACCATCAAGGTTGGCGCCAGCGGGAATGGCTGGACCCAACTGAAACTGCACCGGATAGGGCTGATCTACATATTCACCGCGAGCATCTCTTACCTCAGCCCGGATAGTGGTTGAGGCAACACCAAAACCGCCTGCTACAACAATTTTATTTGGAGTGGAGGGTGGAATGATGATATAGGTTGGCAAACCTGGTCGAACTGTAATTAAGGTCGAGTCTTTCACACCACCAACGTTCGCTCTGATGGTGGCAATTCCTGCAGAATCACCGATGCTAAAGGTGGACAATGCAACCCCATCTTCATTTGTGGTGGAAAATTCTGTCACAAATCCTATATCTGTAGAAAACCTGACCAGTGTGTTTGCCTCTACCGGGTAACCAGAAGAATCCATGACAGTGGCTGTTAACAGGGATTCATCAATACAATCCGGGTTGGTGAGAGATGGAAGTTGCACACATTGTGATACCAGATCAATTCTCGAGGGGATTCTCTCAGGTGGATTTGGATTATTTGCACGAACCAGGACTTCCACAGTATCACGTATTACGCCATAAAATGGGTGTTCGATTTTAGCAACTATGCGCGCTACCACATCTTCTGTAATACGGGCACCAAGATCTGAAAATACAGTTTCTGCAACACCAGCATCATTGGTGAATTTGGGTGAGTTTATCGTTCCAATAGAAGCTGAGAAGGTGACCTTTGTGGTATCAATACCCTGATCGTCCTCATCCTTCACAATGGCATAGATTCGGGCGGTCGTTTCACCATTATCTGCATATATGGTTGTGTCTAATGTATTCAGCTGTAGAAAATATTCCTGACCAGCAATATAATTGATGGATACAGTATCAGAAAAAGCAATAGCAGAATTCTGTGAACTCTTCAGGAGGGATCCAAACTCATAGACGCCATGATTATCCCTCATCAAAGATTCCATGGCCAAAGTTGTTACTGAAGCCTCAACGACGACATTGCCAATTTGTCCTTCATTATTGGTAAAGGTGACATGACTGGTTCCAATCGCATTGGTGGAGTCAGAGGCAGCATTCAGATAGCCAACAGTAGAGCCTTCCAATATGCGATAATTTACCAGCACATTCTTGACTGCCACACCGAGACTATCACGCACATTGGCATTGATAGTAGCTGTGTAAGTGGAATCCGTTTTGAATACTTTTACTTCACCAGATGTGGGTATGGTCGTTGCGAAAAATGAAGAAACCAGATCTTCCATGGGCAAAACATCTATAATCACAGTATCTCGTACTGTATTACTATTGCTATCCGTATACCTGGCAACAATTTTCACATTTGAAGCGGCTTGACCCTTATCATCAAAAGTGGCTACAGCCTGACCAGATGAGTTGGTAGCGATGTTTGATGCTATTGCTCCAGTCAGCGCTGAGAACACGATGGTGGCCCCTTCCTGGGGCTCATTGACGGCGTTGGTGAGAATGGCAGTTATTTTTGCAACCGTCTTGCCATTATCTGCATAAATCACAGCTCGATCTGAACTCAAATTGAGATTATACTCGATCTCCACCTTTTCAGGGTCATCAGGGACTCTTACATCACAACTGACCAGGACGAATGCTGCCATGGCAAGTGTGCCCATAATTTTGAATAAATTACTTTTCATATTCAATCCTCCTCCAAAAAGCCTTGAGTTATTCCTTTTCAACCGGAACCTCCTCAATAACTTGAGTTTCATCTTGTTCAGCATCCTCAGTGTTAATGTACATGTCCTCTAATTCCAGCATCCGATCAGTTTTTTTGATGCCAGTGTAGGTATCCCTAATGATATGGGGAGTGATTTCGATGATCAGATCTTTTTTTGTCTCCTGCTCAAATTCATGTTGGAAAAATCGACCGATATATGGGAGTTTACCAAGAATTGGAACCGTGTGAGTAATTTTCTTGCGATCTACAGCCAATAAACCAGCAATGATGATAGGCTCGCCATCAGGCACCCGAACGGTAGTCGTTGAAATTCTTTTTTGAACCCAGGGAATATTTCGCTCAGGTCCGACGAAATCATAAAAATTTGAAATTTCAGGGGTTACAGTGGCAGTAATAAATCCATCGCTGTTGACATTCGGTTTCACATGCAATTTGATACCAACAATCTCACGTTGAACCTGAACCTGACCACCTACACCACCGCTGGAGAGGATGTAAGGAATCACATCAACCATCTGAATGTAGGCCTCACGACCATTCAGGGTCACAACAGATGAATTGGCCAGAATCTCAGCCTCATTGTTCTTGAGTAACATATCAAGAGTAATATCAAAAGCTGAGAGTTGACGACTAAACCCGATTGAGTTGGAAGGGTCTATTCTCTGGAAATACATGTTATCTGGTGCCCGTCCGCTTGGCAGGGCACTGTATTGTTCAATAACTGATCCATCAGACTGACTCTGCTGGGACATACCTGGAACCAGGGATCCACCAATTTGGGCCAGCGTTGGGGCAGCATTTTCAGCAACGATGGTTGTAATCTGGGCCAACCGTGACCAATCAACACCTACTCGATTATCACCGGAAAGTGTCACTTCTATGATTCTGGCTTCCAACTTGATCTGTAAAACCGGGACATCAATGCTGGCAATAATTTCCATAATCTCAGATATGCTTTTGGGGCTGGTGTGGACCAATAGTTTGTTGCCCCCCTGATCCACTTCGACTTTATCAGTAATATCGTGGAGGATATTCTTTACTTCAGAAGCATCAGCATATTGAAGAGGAATGACATAGGCCTTCCCACCAATTTCTTCTGAGAGGCGATCGGCTGTGGCGACGAGGAAAGATTTGCCCACCAGCTCATAGCTCAATCCAGCAGCTCGAACTACCAGGTTGACAGCTTGTTCAATTGGCACATCATCCATGTGAACTGAAATTCTATCCTGGCTGTTTACTTCGGGGCTGGTAACGATATTATAGCCACTCTCATCAGCAAGTATTGAAAGAACCGTTGGGAGATGGGCATCTTCAGCGTGAATGGTAATCAATTTCTGTTCTGCATCCTGGGCCATACCTAGGGTTGCCAGTAGCAGCGTAATTATGCTGGCCAGAATATATCTACTCGTTTTCATTAATAGGTTTCCTCTTCATCATCAAATTGTGGACCTCGCGTCGAATTCCGGGCTGCATCAGCAGTAACCGTCCTTCCCTGGAGGGGATAAAATTTTGATTTACCCTCTCGGTAAGCAACAACGCCATTTTCAGTAATTCGTAAAATTTTATACTTCCCTATCATATCCCCTACCTTTACCTGACTCTCCTTCTGTTGGAATTCAACAGTAGCACGGGGAGGATCAAAATTCATATACAAGCCACTTACTCGAATGGTGTTGGCCTGCATACTTTGAATCAAACGTCCCATTTCGTCAGTCAGGAATACGACCTTGTTCAATTTCATGGGATTATTCTTAAGTGTAAATTTGAAGGAGGCTCTCTGCTCTAACTCAGTTTCTAATTCACCAATAACTCTTTCCAACTCCTCGTCGGTACCAATACTAATATTTGCAGCATCTGCCAGAATATCCTCACGATCAGCGCGGATACCACTCAAGGCATAGACCTCCACTCCAAAGATTATGACACCTGCCATGATGGTAAGAGACCAGAAGAAGCGTGTACGTCTATCCATTATTTCTTACCTTTCAATAGGGTTAGTGTCGAAATTTTCAGCTCAATATTCTGTTCTGAAAGGATGCGTTCGTCCTTGGTATTCTTGAGACGCTCTATTCCGTTCTTCACATGGAATTCATTTACTTGAATCAATCGCATGGAACTCTCAAGCTTGGCCATCAAAACGCCAAATTGTTTGAAATTGCAGCGAATTTCCAAATCATAGGGTGTTTCCACACTGATTCTACCCGTAATGCGGGGCTTTGGTCGCATATAAATGGTCGTAATACCCAGACTATCCAGGGTCATGGTCAATGAATTGAGAAACGCCATTGAAGCATCTTCCGTCACTTCATCTGACTTGCTTTCAGCCAGGTTTTCCTCAAAAAGGTTATATACGCGATCTAATTCATTGGATAGAATTTGAGCGGTTATCAAGCTCTCATTAAGTTTTTCAATTTGTTTGTCCAGATAGCGGATATCTGCCGGTTTGTCGCCATACACCCAGTTTACCGTATAATAGAAGGCAAGAGCCAGGACGAATATTATCCCAGCTAAAATGTGTACACGTCTCATCAGCTTCTCCTCCCCATATCTTTTTTACGATCTTTGGGGTCAGGAATGTCCAGAGTGGCCCGGACTTCAAAGTTGACCACATCCTGATTCAGAATGGTCATCCTTGAATAACTGGCAAATTTGATATCGGTAAAATCTTCTGAAAATATCTGATCATTCTCTAATCTGGCAATGAACTCTTCAAGAATGTCAAATTCACGTTCATCCGGGTAAATTCGAGAAACACCGGCTATGGTTAGATAACGATCTTTAAAGGTGAGATGCGTAATTGCCATATCATGGGGCATTAAGCGTCCCAGAGCGTTGAGTTTCTCAGCCCAGATGGTGCGTCTATCCGAGAGCTCTGACATGGCGAGAATATCATCTTTGGCCAGGTTACGGCCTTCTTGCTTTAAGGTATCTATTTGTGCCTGGATAGATGCGATCTGTGATTCTTTTTCTTCGATAATTTGGGCATACTGGGAGTTTTCAACAAGCAGGTATGCAAAACCTGCAACCAGGATCAGTACAACGAAGCCAAAGGCACTCCATCGTGTCTGTTCACGACGTTTTTCCAGACGGGCTGCTTTGCTGGATGCTTGGTTTAAATTGATTTTAATTACGTTAATCATGATTCCTCGACATGAGCTTCAAAATGCTTTTTAGTATTTCACAATGATGGATGTGTATTCGTAATTTCGACTTGTATAACGCTGTTATTCCAGCAGTCCACGCATAGCGTACCCGACTGCCACAGCATATGCGCCGGGATCAGTGATATCCTTATGCATATCGTGATGCAATTGAGCAGTGGGGTTGTACACTTCCGCTGGTACGTTCAAGCGGTTTGCAATAAAAGCATCCAGGTCTTTTATGCTGGTGGATGCGCCTACCAACAAAATTTTGTGAAAATAACTTTCATTACTTTCCTTAATATAAAAACGCAGGGATCTGCGAATTTCATCCACAAGATTGTCGTAAATGGTATGTTCGGCCACACTGACTGTAAAATCTTTCTGCTCACCACCTGCAACCTTCAACGTGAGTTCATCGAAATTAGGATCACATTTGATCTTTTCAGCTTCCTGATAGGTGATTTCCTTTTTCTCAACCAATTCCTTGGTAAAATGATGCCCACCGATCTGAATATCTCTGGTAAAGAATGGTGCCTGCCGGCCCCAGACAACCAGGGTAGAAGAAACGGCTCCAATATTTAAAAATACATTGGCGCCATCTTCAGGTAATCCATGTTCAATCACATAGGAGTTGGCCATGGCTACAGCCTCGGTATCGACAATTCCTGGTCTAAACCCGAAATTTTTAATCATTCTCAGGTGACTCTCAAGATTTTTCTGAGTGGAGGCAACCAGGAGTACATTGAGTTTGTCCATCTCCTTGATATCCTCTCCCAGGATTTGAAAATCCATGAGAGCATCCGTGCCATCCATGATGATATGCTTGCGAGCCTCAAACTGGAGAGCAGACGCCAATTCATCCTCATCATCCGTATTCATCATCTTCATCTGACGGATGCTGGATTGTTGGTTACTTAACCCTGTGGTCACCAGCTTGGCGCGGCGAGGGTTGATCTTCATGCGACCCAGTAAGCGTTCTGCAGCAGCAATAATTGTGTCTTCATCGAGACGTTCCGGGTCATAATCACGCTTCGAGTCGAATACTGGCTCGGTTCCAAAATTTTGCAGCGTATACCCCTTTGGCGTTTTTTGAAGCTGTACGATTTTGATCTGATAACGACCAATGTCAATTCCAATACTCATTCGCCTAAATATTCTCCTATACCTGATAGTTCCAGACTTGAGCTTCCGTCTGAATTCTTGGTTTCCGGCCACTCTGGAGGTGGAAACTTGCGTAAATTTCTGTCATAGTGATAATCTTTTTCATAACCAATCCCTGGCGTAATATTATATCCTCCCGTTCCAGGTGCCGGTGAATTGCGCTTCAGATAACCACGCTTATCCTGTACCACACTACCGTAGATCATCACAACCCCCCGGATATCAGCTGTTCCTGTGGGTGGTACAAATGGGGGGCGCGTACCTCGATTGTCACCCTTTATGGAAACGCCGTCCAGAAAAGTGTATCCCGTCGTGCTATTCTGCCAGTATTGGATCATAAATGATTCATTCATGGCAATCATGGCAGCATTAATTCGCACATCGGCAGCAGCAGCGCTATTCCTTTTTCCATTTACTGCTGTATTGGCCACAATAATGTTGCCACCAGACAATAATCCAAGCCGATTGGGATTCCCCGGCAGTATGTAGCCATTGGCCTGTGAATCTTCATACAGCAAATCATTCATAATCCAGATATTGCAGTTTAATTCGGCAAGCGTCGAATCGTCATGGGCCATTTTGTAGGGTTGTGGTGTTGAGGTAGCAATAGTGTATCGACCACGAATACGTGCACCTGTAACAGTTTGGACCTGCACCTGCCCTCCCTCTACCCAGATCACAGCTTCAGATGTTATAAGGACATCGTTTGCAATTAGTTCCGTTGGATCTGCAGGTGGCGGGAAGTCAAAGTGTTGAAATTCCAGATTACCACGATATACATTCTGTCCCAGACCATTTGAATTCCGATAATGTGCGGGATGGTACATTTTCATCTCTTCATCGAAATCAGCCTGCTGGGCTGCAGATGCCGGTTCCTCTAGGGGTGGTATCTGATACGCCCACTGCTTTATGGCAACCTGGCCCGGCGAGAATGAAATGTTGGTCATGATATGAAAATCTTCATGATCTGGGTCAAGTGCATTTATCAAGGCATTCCCGGCATAAAAGTAGTCTGCCTTGGATTTTACCAGATCCTGCCCTTCATATGGGGGCCACTCAATCTCTGGCATGGAATCCCTGTGAATTCCCTCGAAAATGGTATTCTCATTGCAACTTCCCAGATTGAATACACCTGCAGTATATACCTGGCTCTGTTCATACTCTGTGTCAGTCACATAATCAACGAATTGAGGACAACCAAAATTACTCATGGTGATATCATCATTTGAATAAACCAGACCCTCAAGTACTTCACCTGAACCAAAATTTACTGTGGTTCCCAACCAGGGTCCCCCACCAGGAGCTTCTTCGTTGGTCAAATACATAAACTCTTCAAAACCACGAGCTCGGTATTTAACTTCCATTGTATATTCAACCTCAATGGGTTCGTTCACAAAACTGTTATAGGTACTCCATCCAGTAGCTCGACCATGACGTTCACTGCGATGGGTCCTCAGATTTTCAACCATGCTGGCCGTCACATCCCTAAAGCCACCTACCATTTCCTCCAACTCCTGATCATCCAGGGTCGTATCGGCATCTGTGTTATAATTGGGACTTCTGATTAAAGCATTAATCGGAGTAAGGCCTGAAATGGCATTGTATCGTGCTCGAGTTTCGGCATATCTTTGTGAGAACAGTATCCGCTCCCCCATAACAAAGTGGAGATAACCCACAGTATAGCCCAAACTGATCATGACCATTAGTAATGACAGAAAAACGATAAATCCATGCTGATTCTTTATAAAAGTTCTCATCGGAAATATTTATCCTTGGCCCAGGCTATTCGTTTAAACGTGAGATATTCTACTGAAGACTCCCCTTGAAATTTTGTGGTTACAGAAATGATCATCTCGATTTGCCAGAGACTTTTGGCCAATTTGTTAAGATAGGGTCTACCATTAAAGATATTCTGGAACTCCTCCACCTCGGTCAACTCGGTCACGATGAATTTGTTAAGCTCGACAATGCGCTGCCCTTCATCTCGATAGACACCTTCAGCTGGGAAATCAGCATACTCCAGCATGGGCTGTCCATTAACGGTTAGACCATCATATTTGTTACCCTGAATATTTATTTGGCGTGTGCCATCCTTGGGAGTGATGAGCAAATTATCGTAGTTGGCAAGATAAGCTCGACGAATGACTACCTCAGCTGTTTCAACTTTTTCTATGATATAATCCATGGATTCATAACCCCAGAAGCGGGCACCCTTTGTTACCCAATCATCCTGATAGAAACCAACGATTGATGTTATTCCAGTACCAACGGCTAACACGCCAAGGGAAGAAATAACCATGGCAGTAACCAGTTCGATAAGCGTCAGGCCTGCCGAACGTTTAAGTAAGGTTAAAGGCTTCATCAGAAGGTGGTAAATACGGTGAGACTCATCCGTAACTCCGTGCGTTCTTGCATGTCTCCTAAATGATCCCACCAGCGGATATACATCTCAAGTTCATAGTATGGGCTGTCATCTAAATCATGCACTGTATACTGTTTGAAGGTAGGTTCTCTAAATATTTTGGCACTAAAGTACTCACCATCCAGATTGTCATCAGAATCCGGATTGTAAAGAATCACATCAGCCCCACGCAAATCACCTAATTTCTCGTGATCCGTCATCTGACCATCTAACAATCTCACGATCCAGTAATCCATCTGAGATCGGAGTTCTTCCAGAGCTCTTTGCTGTATGATAATTTTCCGAGCTTCAGCCCGAGCATAGTTGACACCATAAAACATGGTAGCAGAAGTGGCAGCCATGATAAGAATACCCACCATCACCTCGATGAGGGTAAAGCCAGGAGAATTTCTCGTGACCCATGTCTGCCGCTTCTGTTTCATTTATAGAATCCCCTGTTCGAATAACTTGGGATTATCTGCAATCTGGGCTGCTGCAGCGCGAGTTATTTTGCCCGCGCTTACTAAACGCTGCAAGTCCTGGTCCAATGTCTGCATACCATCAACTCCACCAGCCTGAATCACAGATGGAATCTGATATATTTTATCTTCACGTATGAGATTTCGGACTGCTGAATTCGCGATCATGATTTCACAAGCAGGGACACGACCCTTCTCGTCCTTGGTTTTTAAAAGTTTCTGGGCAATAACTGCCACGAGACTTTCTGAAAGCATGGAGCGTACCTGTCCCTTCTGGGCCACAGGAAAAATATCTATAATACGATCGATGGTTTTGGAGGCACTTGATGTATGGAGTGTAGACATGACAAGGTGACCGGTCTCAGCAGCTGTCAAAGCCAGCTGAATGGTCTCAAGGTCGCGCATCTCACCTACCAGAATCACATCGGGATCTTCACGCAAAGCAGATCGGAGGGCATTGGCAAAACTATCTGTGGAAATTCCCAGCTCGCGCTGATTCACCAGACAGTTTTTACTCTCATGATAATACTCGACTGGATCCTCAATGGTGATAATGTGGGCTTCACGGTGCTCATTGATATGATCCACCATGGCCGCAAGTGTTGTTGATTTTCCAGATCCTGTTGGACCAGTCAGGAGAATCAACCCTCTATCTTTCATAGCCAGCTTGGCGAGAACCGGGGGAACATCCAACTCATCAAAGCCTTTGATATCTGTTGGGATGGTTCTGAATACGCCGGCAATACCCCGAATCTGCTTAAAGAAGTTTACTCTAAATCGGCCTCTCCCCTCAAGCTCTCGCGAAAAATCTATTTCCTTCCTCGCATGAAACCGTTTTTGTTGATCATCATTCATGACCTCGGAGGCAATCAGGTCCATCTCTTCTTTGCTCAGGAGGGGTAGATTGAGTTTCCGCATGGTGCCGTTAATTCGAACCATGGGAATTGCACCTACACTCAAATGTAAATCCGAAGATCCACTTTCAAGGGAATAACCAAGCAATTGGTCTATCTTAGAAGCCATGTGGCTTATTCTTCTTCGTCGAAACCGTAACCGGTGAATTTACCATCATCAGTTGTATAGCGAACTTCGTGGCCAGCACCCTGCTTCATTTCTTCTGTACTTAAGGCTGTGATTTCAGAGATACCATCACCACCACCAATAATTGTGAAAACCCACTGGCGTTTGGTTGCATTTTTCATCTGGATGTATTTTGGCTCAAGTTGTCCTTCAACATCATCTGGCCATTCTCCTCTGTCCTGGTAATACATTTGGGCAGCATTCCAGATCGAACCAATGGCTGACTGAGCATCAGATGCATAGGCACCTTTCACGTAGTTTTGGTAGATCGGGAAAGCTACCGCAGCCAGAATGGCAACAATAATAACAACGACCAACACCTCAATAAGGGTAAAGCCGGATTCCCGGGTTCTCAGGTTCTGTTTCATCTTCTCTCCTTAAAAAATTATAATGCTCTTGAACTCGTTTTAGCGGCGCAAGATACATGCGGGATTAAGGACATTCAATTCGTACAGGATAAAGAAATGATAACAGAATTTTGATATATATCACACGAAGCAAAAGCAGACTTTCCCATATGGTATGGGATTAGTCTGCTTTTGAGTTTGATTAACTAGATTAATGCAGGTGGTGAGCCCCAATAATGGCTGCATCCAACCTGCAATACATCGTGTTTAAGGACCCTTCCCTAAAGCCTGGAATCAAGCGATCAGGGCCAGTATGGCAAAAACATCAATCCCCCACAACATGGGAGAAACCTCATCCCGCTTGCCATGGATTACTTTGATAAATGTCCAACTCAGAAAACCCCAGATGATTCCCTGTGTAATACTGAATGTCAGCGGGATGAGTAGCATGGCAATGAAGGCAGGGATGGCATTGTCCATTTCGCTCCACAAAATCTTCCGAACCGGTTTCATCATAAATACGCCTACCAATACCAGGGCTGGAGCCGTGGCGATGCTGGGGATAATGGAAAGCAAAGGTGACAAAAACATAAAGGGTAGAAATAACAGCCCGGCAACCAGGGCGGTCAATCCACTTCTTCCCCCCTCTTCTATACCCGTTGCTGATTCGATATAACTCGTTCCAGAGCTGGTGCCCAATAAGCCTGAGATGGTCGTAGAGAATCCATCTACAATTAGTGATTCTTTGATGTTACGAGGCTCTCCATCATTGGTTTTCAGATTTCCGGCCTCAGCCACGCCTACAAATGTGGAAATACTATCAAACATATCTGTAAATAGAAAAGCAAAAATAACAGGGATCATGGCAAATTTCATCGCCCCAACGAGATCCAGGGCAAAAATCAGAGAAAAGTCTGGAGCAGCAAAAATGCCATTGAAACTGACCAGGGTGGGAGTTCCGAAATTGATAGCGCTGGCATCTCCCCACCAGCGGCCAATGGGAATCGCCATGAGGGTCGTAGCGATGATCCCAATGATGAGGGCACCCTTGTAGCGGGCCACCACGAGTGCGGAGGTTACCAGCAAGCCAATTAAAAAGGTAATAACCGCTGGGGTCAGTTCCCCAAGACCTACCAGGGTGGCCGGATTGGCAACAATAAAACTGGCATTTTTGAAACCGATAAAGGTTATGAATAGACCAATACCCGCTGCAATGGCATATCTTAATTGTGTGGGGATGGCATGGACGATCATGGTACGAATATTAAATATGGAGAGCAGGAGAAACACGATTCCTGAAAGGAAGACCGCTCCAAGTGCTGTTTCCCAGGGGATTCCCATTCCCAGAACAATCCCATAGGTAAAAAAGGCGTTGATGCCCATACCTGGAGCCAGTAGAATGGGATTGTTGGCATAGATACCCATGGCGATTGAACTAAAAGCACTAACCAATACGGTAGCTGTTAACACGGCAGTGAATGACATTCCTGTCGCGCTTAAGATGGCCGGATTAACCACTATAATGTACATAGTTGCCAGAAAACTGGTAATACCCGCAATCACTTCTGTTTTGACATCACTTCCCAATGCTTCCAATCGAAAATTCTGCAACATGCTTTTTCTCCCTGATTTTTTTTGTGAGCTTTCTAGTTTAACAAGTTTCGGGAGTGAGGCAATTATGGTCTTGGTCGGCTAACACCAGACTTAAGAGGCTGTGTGAAAACGGGGGTCCAATAGAGGATACTTAGTTAGGGTTTCGATCCCGCGACTAGACAGATCATGCGTAACCTTTTGATAATAAACTAGATAAGTTGTATTTATTCTTGTTATTAATTGTAAA